>JANXSB010000449.1 GCA_025352865.1 Chthoniobacter sp.
CCTGCGCGACTTCGGCACGCAATGCCCCGCGGAAAAAATGCACGGCCGCCCGCTCGATCTCATCCAGCCCGGCGGCCTCGGCATTCACCTCATCCGCCGCGCGTTCAGCCAGGTGGATTACAATTTGAAAAAGGAAGGCACCGAACTCGTGCTGGAAAAGCGCTTCGACCACACGACGGCAAAGTAGCCGGAGCTACTTCGCCAGCCCGCTGCGCTCGGACACGACCGCGTCTTTTTCATCCACGCCCTCACGAATCTCCGGCTTGTGCCAGCGGCAATGCTCGCATCGCCACGGACGGAAAAGCTGTCCGAGGTAGATCGAAAGCCAGCTCACCGCCCACAGGCCCAGCGTCAGGACGGAAAAGAGCAGATGCACGCCGTGGTGCATCCGCGCGCGGACAAAAGTCTGCTGGTGACGGCACCGCGGGCAGTAGGCGCGAATCTTGTCCTTTTTCATTCCTTGGTGGTTCGTATTCTCGCATCCCTACGGACGCCCGGCCAGACGGGGAAACCCGGTATTTTCATGCCTCGATGAAACCGTTGCGAATCGCGTAGCGCACGAGGTCCGCGAGGGATTTCATCCCGAGCTTCCGCATGATCCGCGCGCGATGCGTCTCCGCGGTTTTCACGCTGATCCCGAGCACCTTCGCCACAGCCTTGTTCGCGCGGCCTTCGGCGAGCAGTTGCAAAACCTCGCGCTCCCGCCGCGTCAGCCCGCCCGCGGGCCGCAGGCTCGGGCGCTTCGGCCCGGCGACTTTCAAATCCGCTGCGCGCACGCTCGACGCCACGCTCGGACTGAAAAACGACTCGCACCGCAGCAGCGCCTCGACCGCCGCCACGAGGTCGCGCCCGGCGTCGCTTTTCAGCACATAGCCGCGCGCGCCCGCGCCGATGACCTCGCGCACCATCTGCCCGGATTCGTGGATCGACAGCACCAGCACCTCGATGCCGCGCGTCCTTTCCAAAATCTGCCGCGTCGCCTCAAAGCCATTGAGCTGCGGCATCCCGATGTCCATGACCACGATGTCCGGCGACAGCTTCTGCGCGAGATCCACCGCCGCGCGGCCGTCCGCCGCCTCGCCGCAGACTTCCCAACCGGGGTGCATTTCGAGCAGCGCGCGCAGGCCGCGCCGCGCTACTTCGTGATCGTCGGCGAGGAGGATGCGGGTGGGTTTTGCGTTCATAAAATCTCCGGCAGACGCGCGATCACGGCGGTCCCCGGATCGTTCCGCGCGATGGTCAGCATGCCACCCAGTTGCAAAAGTCGCTCCCGCATCCCCGCGATGCCCACGCCCATCCCGTCACTATCGCCGCCCGGCATTCCGCAGCCGCGGTCGCGGATTTCCAGCGTCACCCAGCCGCCCTCCCGCGTCACGCGGACCGATGCCGTCGCGCTCTTCGCATGCCGGCGCACGTTCGAGAGGCTCTCCTGGATGATGCGAAAAATGGTCATCTCCAGTTGCTCATGCAGCCGGGGAAATTCTGCGGCGATCTCGAACTCCACCGCGATCCCGCTGCGCTGCGTGAACCCATCGACAAACCAGCGCAGCGCCGCATTCAGCCCGCGCTCATCGAGCAGCGGCGGGTGCAGGAGATAGGCCTGCGTGCGCAGATCGCGCACCGTGTCGCCCGCCAGTTGGAGGCTGTCCGCGAGCAGCGCGGCGCGCTTTTCCTCCGGCATCGTGCCGCCGGTTTGCGTGAGGAGCGAAAGATTCATCGCCAGCGCGGCCACCGTCTGCGCTGCGGAATCGTGCAGCTCCCGTGCGAGCCGCCGCCGCTCCTCGTCCTGCATCCGCAGCAGCCGCCACGAAAGCTGCCGCAGCGAACGCTTCGCCTTTTTCCGCTCGCGGATGTCGCGCACGATCGCCGAGGTGCCGATCACATTTCCCTCCGCATCGCGCAGCGGAAAGAGCGACACCGCCACCTCGATCAGCTCCCCGCTCCGCGCCACCCGCACCGTTTCAAATTGATGCACCGTCTCGCCGCTCCGCACCCGCGCCTTCAGCATCCGCGCCTCTTCGATCCGATCCGCCGGCGTGACCACGAAGCTGCTTTTTCCGATCATCTCCTCCGCCGCGTAACCAAAGATCGTCTCCGCCGCCGGATTCCAGCTCACCACGTTTCCCTCGAAATCCGAGCTGACGATTGCATCGTCCGACGCAGCCACGATCATCGCCATGCGCTCGATCTGCCGCGTCCGCTCGCGCACCCGCTCCTCCAGTTCCGCATGCGACTGCTCCAGCTCCGCGCGCATCCGCCGCAGTTCGGTCACGTCCGTCGCCGTGCCCACATAGCCCGTCAGCCGCCCATGCGCATCGTGCTCCTCCGCGACCTCGCCAAAGATCCACACGACCCGCCCGCCGGGCTGCAAATACCGGTACTCCGAGCGAAACGGCACCCCCAGCGCCGCCATCCGGCTCCACTCCTCCAGCACCCGCGCGCGATCCTCCGGGTGAATCACCCTCCCCCAACCCGTGCCCAGCGCCGCCTCCTGCGGATAGCCCGCCAGTTCGCACCAGCGCTCGTTCACATATCTGCAAAGCCCGTCCGCATCCGCGCGATAAATGCCCACTGGCGAAATGCGCGCGAGGCAGCGCAGCCATTCGTAGTCGTCTGGGGGCGACAGCGCGGCGGTTGCGGCGGGAAGTTCCTCGGCACCTCGGTCCATGTGGGCGACTGTACCTACGCAGCGTGTTCCCGGCAATACCACGCGTAGGTTTGTTGCACGCCCGCGCGTAGCGCGATCCGCGGAGCCCAGCCGAGATTTTTCAAACGCGAGACATCAAGCAGTTTGCGCGGCGTGCCGTCCGGCTGCGTCGGGTCAAAGGCCAGCGCGCCCTGGAAACCCACGACCTCGCGCACCAGCTCCGCGAGTTCGCGGATGGAAACATCCTCGCCGCAGCCCACGTTCACGACCTCGGGCGAGTCGTAGTTTTCGAGCAGAAAACGACACGCGCCCGCGAGGTCATCCACATGCAAAAATTCGCGCCGCGGCGTGCCCGTGCCCCACACCGGCACGCTCGCGTCGCCGCGTACTTTCGCCTCGTGGATTTTGCGCAGCAGCGCCGGGAGGACGTGCGAATTTTGCAGGTCGAAGTTGTCACCCGGCCCGTAAAGATTCGTCGGCATCGCGCTGAGAAAGTTCTTCCCGTACTGCCGCGCATACGCCTGGCAGAGCCGGATGCCCGCGATCTTCGCCAGGGCATACGCCTCATTCGTCGGCTCCAGCGCGCCGGTCAGCAACGCGTCCTCGCGGATCGGCTGCGCCGCGAATTTCGGGTAGATGCACGAGCTGCCGAGAAAGAGCAGCTTCGCCGCGCCGAAGTCCGCCGCCGCCTCGATCACGTTGTTCTGGATCGTCAGGTTATCGCGCAAAAACTCGACCGGGAAATCATTGTTCGCCTTGATCCCGCCGACCTTCGCCGCCGCCACCACCACGACCTGCGGGCGCTCCTTTTCAAAAAAGCCCCGCACCGCCGCGCGCTCCGCCAGATCGGTTTCCGCGCGCGTCCGCGTAATGAGGTTCGCATAACCCTGCGCGCGCAGTTCGCGGACGATCGCACTGCCCGCGAGCCCGCGGTGTCCGGCGACAAAAATGGAGTCGGATTTTTTCACGGCGCGCACGCTAGCACGCCGCGCAAATTCGGGAACACGATTCCGCATTTCCCAAACTCCGCCGCGCGCCTAGAACGACACACCATGCACGAAACCGCCCAACGCTGATGCGCGCACTCCTGCTCGTCCTCGACAGCGCCGGCTGCGGTCACGCGCCCGACGCCGCCGCCTACGGCGACGAAGGCGCGGACACGCTCGGCCACATCTTCGCCGCGCAACCGGCGCTCGCGCTGCCCGCGCTTTTCTCGCTCGGCCTGGGAAAAATCATGGGCCTTCCCGCGCCCGCCGCGCTCGCCAGCCACGGCCGCATGCGCCCGCGCTCCGCGGGCAAGGACACGACCACCGGCCATTGGGAAATCGCCGGCGTCATCCTCGACCAACCATTCGCGACCTACTCGGAATTTCCGCCCGAACTCGTCCGCGCCATCGAGCACGAAGCCGGCGTCCGCCTCCTCGGCAACTACCCGCAGAGCGGCACCACCATCCTCACCGAACTCGGCGCAGAGCACCTTCGCACCGGCCGCCCGATCCTCTACACCTCCGCCGATTCCGTCCTCCAAATCGCCGCCCACGAAAGCGTCATCCCGCTCCCGCAGCTCTACGAAATCTGCCGCATCGCCCGCCGTCACGCCGACGCCTTCCGCATCGGCCGCGTCATCGCGCGACCCTTCACCGGCGAGCCCGGCGCGTTTCAGCGCACCAGCGGACGGCACGATTTTTCCGCCATCCCCCCGCACACCATTCTCAACGCCATCGCCGACTCCGGCCTGCCCGTCGAGGGCGTGGGAAAAATCCACGACATCTTCGCCGGCAGCGGCCTCACCCGCTCCACACCCACCACCTCCAACGCCGCCGGCATGGCCGTCATCGACACGCTCTGGGCCGAAAAGCGCGACGGCCTCATCTTCGTCAACCTCGTCGATTTCGACATGCTCTTCGGCCACCGCCGCGACCTCCCCGGCTACACGAATGCGCTCGTCGAATTTGACACCTGGCTCGCCACCTTCCTTCCGCGCTGCGCGCCCGGCGACCTCCTCCTCATCACCGCCGACCACGGCAACGACCCCACCTTTCCCGGCACCGACCACACCCGCGAGGAAGTCCCCCTCCTCGTCCTCCACGCCGGACGCGCCGCTGCGCTTGGCACCCGCCGGACCTTCGCCGACGTGGCTGCGACGCTGGCCGGATTTTTTCACCTCGATCCGTGGAGCGTCGGCGAGAGCTTCCTCGGCGGCCCGCGCTAAGCCGTTGGTCTTGCCTCGTCATTCGTCATTCGGCATTCGTCATTTCACCAAATGCACGTCCCCACATTCATCGAGCGCAAACGCGACGGCGCGGAACTCGACGCCGACGAGATCGCCGGGTTCATCCGCGGCTACACCGCCGGCGAAATCCCGGACTACCAGGCGAGCGCGTTTGCGATGGCGGTCTTCTTTCGCGGCATGACCGCCGCGGAAACCGGCGCGCTGACCCGCGCGATGATGCACAGCGGACGCGTGCTGCGTTATCCCGCCGGGTCGCCGCCGAAGGTGGACAAGCACAGCACCGGCGGCATCGGCGACAAAGTCTCGCTGGTCCTCGCGCCGCTCCTCGCGTGCGACCATCTGTGGGTGCCGATGATTTCCGGGCGCGGTCTCGGGATCACCGGCGGCACGCTCGACAAACTCGAAAGCATCCCCGGCTTCAACGTCGCGCTCAGCGAGGAGCAGACGCTCGCGCAGCTCGCGCGCATCGGCGTGGCGATGATCGGCCAGACGGCGGACATCTGCCCCGCGGACAAAAAACTTTACGCGTTGCGCGATGTCACCGCGACCGTCCAATCGCAGCCGCTCATCGTCGCCAGCATCATGAGCAAGAAGCTCGCGGAGTCGCTCGACCGGCTCGTGCTCGATGTGAAATTCGGCTCCGGCGCATTCATGAAAACGCGCGGCGAAGCGGCGGATCTCGCCGCCGCGCTCGGTGCGGTGGGCCGTGACATGGGCGTGAAAACCAGCCACCTCCTCACGCCGATGGACGAGCCGCTGGGCCGCACGGTTGGCAATGCGCTCGAAGTGGCCGAGGCCGTCGAGTGCCTGCGCGGCGGCGGCCCGCCGGACATGATCGCTCTCACGCTCGACCTCGCGGAAAAAGTGGCCGACGCCCCGCGTGCGCAGCTCGCGCGCTGGCTGGAGAACGGTACGGCGTGGCGGAAATTCGTTGCGCTCGTCGAGGCGCAGGGCGGCGACGCGGGCGCGCTGCAGCGCATCACCGAAGTCCATCGCGCGCCGATTGTTCACGAGCTTTGCGCCAGTCAAAGCGGTCACATCACGCGCATGGATGCCGGCGGCATTGGCCGCGCGTGCCTCGCCCTCGGCGCGGGCCGCGCGATAGCCAGCGACGCCATCGACTTCGCCGTCGGCGTGAGCGCGATCCATTCCGTGGGCACGACCGTCACCCGCGGCGAACCGCTGCTCCGCGTCCACGCGCGCTCGGAAGCAAGTCTGCAGGCCGTTCTCCCGCTCATCGAAGCCGCCGTCGGTGTCGCCTGAAAACCCATGCCCGGCCCGCTCACGGACATTCTCCGCGACCGTATCGCGCGCTCCGGCCCGATCCCGTTCCGCGATTTCATGGACGCCGCGCTCTACCACCCCGAGCACGGCTACTACGCCTCGAGCCGCGCGCGCATCGGGCGCGGCGGCGACTTTTTCACGAGCGTCAGCGTCGGCCCGCTCTTCGGCACGCTGCTCGCGCGGCAGTTTGCGGAATTGTGGACGCGGCTCGGCGAGCCCGCGGAGTTCACGATCGTCGAGCAGGGCGCGCATCGCGGGGAGTTCGCGCGCGATGTCCTCGCCGCGCTGCGCGAAACTGCGCCCGCGTGTTTCGCCGCCACAAGCTACCACGTCATCGAGCCGTCTGAAAATCTGCGCGCCGCGCAACACGAAACGCTCGGCGAATTTGCCGCCGCGAAAGTCCGCTGGTTCCCCGCGCCCGATGCGCTGCCGAATTTCATCGGCGTGCATTTTTCCAATGAGCTGCCCGACGCTTTCCCGGTCCACGCCGTCGTATGGGATGGCCTCGCGTGGCGCGAAAGCCATGTCGCCATCGAAACCGGGCGCTTCATTTTCATCGAACGCGAAATCACCAATGCTCCGCTGCGCGTCGCGCTCGCAAAGCTCCCGCCGGTGCCCGCGGGCTACCGCACCGAGATCAATCTCGCCGCGCTCGAATGGATCGCCGCGCTCGCCGCGAAGCTCACGCGCGGCTTCGCGCTCGTCATCGATTACGGCTTTCCGCGCGCCGAATACTACCGCCCCGAGCGCACCGCCGGCACGCTCACCGGCTACGCGCAGCACCGCCGCGTCGAAGACATTCTCGCCGCGCCCGGCGACACCGACCTCACTGCACACGTTGATTTCACCGCGCTGGCCGAGCGCGCGCGCGACGCCGGTTTGCGCATCGCCGGCTTCACCGACCAGCACCATTTCATCGTCGCCCTCGGCGCGCTGCATTTCCCCGCGAGCATCCCCGACACCGCCGCCAGCCGGCGCGAACTGCGCGCCTTCAAGACACTCATGCACCCGCAGATGATGGGCCGCAGTTTCCAAGTCCTCGCGCTCGAAAAAGGCGCAGCGTCCCCCGCCCCGCTCACCGGCTTCCGCTTCGCGCGCGATGTGTCCGAAGCGCTCGGCCTCCCGCCGAGCGCAGCGAGTCCTCCCTCCACGCCGTCATCCTGAGCGGAGCGGAGGCTTTGCGCAGCGCAGTCGAAGGACCGTTGTTTTTTATGCCGCCGCGAGATTCCGCAGCAGCGCGCACAGCCCGCTGATTTGCCGCGGCGTGTGCCGCGCGGAGAGCGTGATGCGCAGGCGCGCGGCGTCGCGCGCGACGGTCGGGTAGCGGATCGCGGGGACGAGGAAGCCTTTGGTTGCGAGCAATTGCGCGGCTTCGAGCGCGGCTTCCGCTTTGCCGACGATCACCGGCACGATCGCGCTCTGCACTTTCCGCCCGCCGGAAAAAATCACCGGCATTTCCGTGGCGAAAAGTGCGAGGTTTTGCCGGAGCTGCTGCCGCCGCTTTTCGCCCGCGGGCGAGAGCATCCACTCGACGGCCGCGCAGCCCGCCGCCGCGACGGCGGGCGACGGCGCGGTGGAGTAGATGAAGCTCCGCGCACGGTTCACGAGCAGCTCGATGAGCCGCCGCCCGCCGCAGACGTAGCCGCCGCTCACGCCGAGCGCCTTGCTCAGCGTGCCCATGTGAATGTCCACCGCCGCGCCGAGCCCGAGCTGCTCCGCCAGCCCACGACCGTGCGCGCCGATGACACCGACGGCGTGCGCCTCATCGAGCAGCAGGAGTGCGCCGTAGCGGCGCTTCAGCTCCACGATCTCGGCGAGCAGCGCCCAGTCGCCGTCCATGCTGAAGACCGACTCGGTGACCACGACCACCCGCGCCTCGGGAAAATTTTCGCGCGCCCATTCGAGGTGGCTTTCGAGCTTGCCCATGTGGTTGTGCGGAAAGACGCGGAGATGCGCACCGCTGAGCCGCGCGCCGTCGATCAGGCAGGCGTGGGCGAGCTTGTCCAAAATGATGACGTCCCCTTTCCGGCAGAGCGCGCCGAGCGTGCCGAGCGCCGCCGCGTAGCCGCTGGAGAAAACGAGCGCGGCTTCCGTCCGCTTGAATTCCGCGAGCTTTTCCTCCAGCCGCACATGCGGCGAGAGCGTGCCGCAGACGAGCCGGCTCGCGCCCGCGCCGACGCCGTACTGGTCGATGGCCGCTTTGGCCGCGTCGCGCAGCGCGGGCTCGGTGGCGAGGCCGAGGTAGTCGTTCGAGGAGAAATTGATGAGCTTTTTTCCCGCCAGCTCGACGGTCGGTTGCTGCGGCGAATCCATCTCGCGCAGCGACCGCAGGAGCGACCGCGACCGCAGCTCGGCGAGTTCGGAGTCGATGGTCGGCGGCATGGGCATCGGTGTATGGACAACCGTCCAGGCGCGGAAGTCTTATTTTGCTTCCGCACCGCCCGCCATGCGCCGCGGCTCAGCGCTCGTCGTCGAGCAGCGGCTCCTCGGCTTTTTTCGCCGCCAATTCCTGACGCTGCATCGAGACGGTGATCGTCTCATCCGCACGCTGAAGCACGACGCTGCCATCGCTGATCCGCTGGACGCGGATGCGGGCCACCACCGGGGCGGCCGGTGTGGCGGGCGCGGCCGCGGTGCCCGGCGCGACCGGCGCTGCGACCGGTGCCGCGGGCGCGGTGCCGCGCGGCATTTTCAAAAATTCCCCTTCGCTGTAAGCGCGGCCATTGATCACAGCGAGTGACGGCGTGGCGCCACTGCCGAGGAGGATGCTGGTCACGTGAAAGCTCTTTTCATCGAGCGTGGACTTCACGGGCACGACAGCGGCAACGACGGAGGAGACGCCTTTGCGATGCACCCAGCCGATCGGCCAGAAAGGAGCGCGAGTGCCTTCGCCTGCGCAGGAAAAACTGGAGCGGTTCTTGAGCTGATAAGGTTCCGCCGCGGGCTCAGCCTTGGCTGGCGCAGCCTCGGCCTTGGCCGGAGCGGTGTTTTCGGCGTGCAGGGCGGCGGCGCACAGCAGGCTACCGGCGACGGTGAGGAGATGGCGGTGGGTGCTCATTGCTTGACGATGTTGGTGAGGGTGAGGAGCGCGTGCTGCATCTCGACATCTTCGCGGCTGGCATCGAGCTGCAGGCTGTTGATTTCGACGAGGGGCTCTTCGTTTTCGAGCGAGGCGACGGCGGTGGCAAAAGGGATGAATCCGACTTTGGGCAGATCGACGCCCCATGAGAGTTTGCGGAAGCCGACCATCTCCTTGTCCACGGCTTCGCTTTGCAGCCGCGTGGCGCTTTTTTCAAGGCCCTGCTTTTTGAAAAACTCGGAGAGCCGCGGAGGGAACCACGCGACGGGCGAACCCTCGGGCATCATCGCGGTGACCTGCTTCGTGGTGGCCATCCGACCCGGCGCGGACGCCTCCAGCTCGCGCGTGCGCTGAACCTGCGCCTTGGCGGCGGCGATCTCGGGACCGAGGGCGGTCACGCTTTTCTGGAGCGCCTGCTGATGCGCGGAAAGCGGGCCGAGGAGCAGATTGAAGTAGCTATAGACCACCCCGAAAACGAGGAGCGTCGCGAGAAAGATTTTCTGAATTTCTTCTTTGCCGAGTTTCATTTCTTTTTGTGTACGGGTTGGGCGGAGGTGGGTTCTGCGCCGGCGAAGAGGTCCACGTTGATGGCAAACATGGCGGTGGGCACCTGCTTGCCATCGAGCATGACCATCTCGGTGCCGTCTTCGAGGGAGCGGAACTTCGAGCTGACGTTCTTGTAGCTGGCGGTGAATTTCTCGGCGATCGCGGTGCGCAAATCCTCGGCGACCTTGCGGGCGTCGACCCCGGCGGAGAGTCCGTCGAGGGAGATCGTGCAATGCCGGAGCCCCTCGCCGGCGATGTCGCCGGCCAGCCGGGTGACCTGCACCTCGCGCGGCACGACCTGCATGATCTGCTCGAGCATCGGCGCCCAGTAAAAGCGGCTCTCGACTTTTTTGACGAGCAGGTCGCCGGACTTCATCTGCGCGTTGAGTTCGTCCTCGCGCTTTTTCGCGGTCTTGGCCAGCGG
>JANXSB010000465.1 GCA_025352865.1 Chthoniobacter sp.
GCCGGCGGGGGATGACGCACCTTCGCCCGCCGCCTCGCTGCGCTCGCCCGGCGGACGGTACGGAGTGCCGTCCCTACCCGGATCGTGGCCGGGGACGAAGCTGAGGTAGTTCACGAGCGCGTCGAACCAGACGTAGGTGACGAAGCCCGCGCCGAAAGTTTCGGGAAAGGGAATGCCCCACTTGAGCCGCGAGGCGGGGCGGGAGATGCAGAGGTCGCCGTCGAGTTTTTCCACGGCGTTGCGCAGCTCGGCGACGCGGAAGTCGGGGACGACGAACGGTTTTGCGTCGGCACTGCGTTTGTCGATGAAGTCGAGGAGCCACTGCTTCGGGTCGCAGCCGGGGAGGCCGGTGGCGGGGTCCTGCGTGAGGCGGAAGTAGAAGTTCTCCTCGTCGCGCTCCTCGACGACGCCCCACTCGGGGCCGAACTGCCCGTCGGGGCCGCGCTCTTTGTCGGTGAGGAACTGCTCCTGCCGCACGCTGTAAAAGCCGCGCTGGGTTTTTTTATAGAGCCACCGGCTCTGGCCGGTCGCGGGGTCTCGGTCGTCCCAGAGCCGCTGCAGATTGGCGCGCACGCATTCCTTGTGGAGCGGGTCGGTGGTGGCGGCCCACGCGTTGTATTTCACGTCGAGCTTTTCCCACAGCGCGATGAATTTCGCCGTGACCTCATCGACGAACTGCTGCGGGGCGACGCCCTGCTTTTCCGCGGACTGCTGGACTTTCTGCCCGTGCTGATCGACGCCGGTGAGGTAGAAGACCTCGTCGCCTTTCAGCCGGTGATAGCGCGCGAGGACATCGGCGAGGACTTTCTCATAGGCGTGCCCGATGTGCGGCGCGCCATTGGTATAGTCGATCGCGGTGGTGATGAAAAAGGTCTCGGCCATAAAGGGCGGGGAACTTGCGCGAAGCGGCCCGCGAAGGCAACGGCTCACGCGGGCTTTTTGATCTTCCCGCCCCAGCCGAGGATCTTCGCCTTCGCGCCGGCGGACTCGGCCTCGGGGATCATGCCGGCGCGGACGTAGAAGAGCGAGAGGCTGGACCATGCGAGCTGGTCGTTCGGGTTCAGCTCGACGCTCTTTTTCCCGACCTCGATGGCCTCGGGGTAACGGCCGAGTTTCATCAGCGCCATGCCGAGCGCGTGCCACGCGTCGAAGAAGTCCGGCGCGAGCTCGGTGCAGCGCGCGTATTTCTCGACGGCGCTTTCGAGTTCGCCGAGCGCGAGGTCGCCGTTGGCGTCGTCGAAAAGCTCCTCGACCTCGGGCGGCACGTCCATTTTTCTCGCGGAGAAAACGGCGTGCGCCTAGCCGCCGGCGCGTGTCATGATGTGGGCCTCGGCGCGGCGGAGTTTGAGCCACTCGGAGAAAAGCATGGAGCGGGTCTGGCGGGCCATGCTGTCGGCGATCATGGTTTTGTCGGTGGCAAATTTCGCGTCATCGGCGGCCACGCGCTTGTCCACGTGGACGAGGAAGCCGCCGGTCGCGGAGGGTGTGAATGGGCTGAGTTCGCCGTCCTTGAGATCGGCGGTGGCGGACATTACCTCCTGCGCATCGGGCAGCGTGCGGTTGGGATCGCTTTGCGAAAACGCGGGGAAGCCCTCCACGGTCGCGCCCGCGGCCTGCGCGGCTTCGGCAAAGGGTTTGCCGGCCTTGAGATCGGCGGCGATTTTGTTGCGGATTTCGGCGGCCTTGAGGTTGAGCGCCTCCTGCGCGCGCTCGCGCTTGAGCTGCTCGACGAGCTGCGCTTTGGCTTCGTCAAAGGTCAGCGGGCGCGCGGCGGTCACGCCGGCGAGCTGGAGCACGTAGTAGCCGCGGTCGGTGGTGATGACATCGCTGATCGGATCCTTCGTCGTGAGCTTGAAAGCGGCGGGGGCGACGGCGGGCGCAGCGGCGAGCGATGGCGCGGGTGCGCTGCGCGAAAAGTCCGGCGTTTCCTCGATCTGCACGCCGGCCTTTTTCGCGACTTCGTCGAAGTTCGCGTCCTTCTCCGTGATGGCGATGGAGAAGTCCTCCGCCGCTTTGCCGAGCTTGCCGAGTTCCTCGGCGCGGGCCTTGCCTTCGAGCGGTTTGTCGGTGGTCGGGAGGATGAAGGCTGCGACTTTTACTTTGCGCATTTCGTCGGACTTGAGCTGCGCCTTGCGGTCTTCGTAGAGCTTTTTCACGTCGTCGTCCGGCGCGGTCGCGGTGGCGAGAAAGTCGTCGAGTTTCAGCCGGATGACGGACGACTCGATCTTGCGGTAATACTGGTCGTAGGCCGCGCGGATCTCAGCGGGCGCGGGCTCTGTGGTCGCGGCGAGGAGGGCGAGGAGTTTGCGCAGCTTGAGCTGGTCGCCCACGAGCTGCTCGAAGCCGTCCGCGCTCATCCCGCGGGA
>JANXSB010000475.1 GCA_025352865.1 Chthoniobacter sp.
GCCTCCGAGCACGGAGGCGGCGCGCGAGGATTTGCGCGGATTTGTGTTTGCGTCGTTCGCGCCTGCGGCGCTCTACGGCGAACGCGCGGAGGCGTCGCCGGCGCGGATGCTCACGGTGGAATATCTCGGCCCGGTGCATTACCCGGTCGCGAAACCGAATGGGCAATTCGTGCGGCTGATCGAGGTGCCGGGGATGGGGCGCGACTGGCATTTCCGCTGCACGCCGGGGCCGGGATTCGCGACGACGAAGGAGCGCCCGCTCTCGATTCTCATCGGCGGCGGCGCGATCAGCGCGCTGCTTTTCGGCATCGCGTGGCAGCAGACGCGGCGGCGCGTCGTGGTGGAAAAACTCGTCGCCGAGCGGACGTGCGAACTGGTGCTCGCGAATGAAAACCTCGCGCTCGCAGAGCGCGAGGTGCGCCACGCGCTCGCGCACGAACGCGACCTGCACGAGCTGAAAACAAACTTTGTGAACCTCGTCTCGCACGAATTCCGCACGCCGCTCGGCATCATCCTCGCGTCCGCCGGGATGCTCGAAAAATATCTCGACCGTCTTTCGCCCGAGGAGCGCGCCGAGCATCTGCGCGACATCGCGCAATCGACGCGGCACATGGCCGGGCTGATGGAGGAAGTGCTGCTGCTCGGTCGCGTCGAAGCGGGCCGGATGGAGTTCACGCCCGCGCCGCTCGACCTCGCGGAATTCTGCGCCGAGCTGGCCGACGAGCTGCGTTCGAGCACTGGCGGCGCGTGCCCGATCGAGCTGCAAACCAGCGGGCTCGACGCTTCCGCGCGCGCCGACGCGAGCCTGCTGCGGCACATTTTCACGAACCTGCTCTCGAACGCCGTGAAATACTCGCCACCCGGCAGCCCTGTGAAGTTCAGCGTTCGCAGGGAAGCGGACGCCGCCGTGTTTGAAATCAGCGACCGCGGCATCGGCATCCCGGCGGAGGAACTGCCGCATCTTTTCACCGCGTTCCGCCGCGCGACAAATGTCGGCACGATCAGCGGCAGCGGACTCGGCCTGGTCATCGTGAAACGCTGCGTCGAGCTGCACGGCGGCGAAATCTCCATCGAGAGCAACGCCGCCGCCGGCACGACCGCACGCGTGCGGCTCCCGCTTTTTCCCGCATGAAAAAAATCCTCGTGATCGAAGACCAGCCGCAGATGCGGAAGAAACTCGTCCGCATTTTGGAAATGGAAAACTTCGCGCCGCTCGAAGCTGCCGATGGCCGCGCCGGCCTCGCGCTCGCCCGCGCGCAGCTCCCCGACTTGATCCTGTGCGATGTGATGATGCCCGAGATCGACGGCCACGAAGTCCTGCGCCAACTTCGCGCCGATGCCGCGACCGCCGCGATCCCGTTCATCTTCCTCACCGCGCGCGGCGACAAAACGGAGCTGCGCGCCGGCATGAACCTCGGTGCCGACGACTACCTCGCGAAACCCGTCGCCGTCGATGACCTGCTCGCTGCGATCGCCGCGCGGCTCAGGCGGAATGAGCATCGCGGGACGGCCACGCCGAATTTCACGAGCCACGAGCCTCTTGAAAAACTCGGCCTCACGCCACGCGAAGCGGAGGTTTTGCTGTGGGTCGCGCAAGGCAAAACGAACGCGGAAACGGGCATCATCCTGGCGATGAGCGAAGGCACGGTGCGCAAACATCTCGAACATGTTTTTCAAAAGCTCGGCGTGGAGAACCGCACAGGGGCCTGCTTGTGCGCGCTCGAGATTCTCAGCGGTTCCGCCGCGAGCTGACGCTCGCACGGCGGGCGACACGGAGTGCCATCCCTGCCAACAAAATTTCCCCTCGCACGCCATGCCGTCACGGCACATTCTCCCGCTCTTCTTTTTCATGAAAACCTCCGCCTTCTCCCTCCTCCTCCTCACCGCCGCCGCGCACGCGGAAGTCCGCCTCCCCGCGCTCATCTCCGATAACATGGTGCTCCAGCAGGATCTCCCCGCGAACGTGTGGGGCTGGGCCGATGCGGGTGAAAAGGTGAACGTAAAATTCGGCGGAAAATCCGCCGAGGCGACCGCGGATGCGAAGGGCAAGTGGAGCGTGAAGCTCGCCGATCTCGCGTCCGGCGCGACGGGCGAGCTGACGGTCGCGGGAACGAATACGCTGACGGTCAAAAACGTGGCGGTGGGCGAGGTGTGGGTGTGCTCGGGGCAGTCGAACATGGAGTTCACAGTGCGCGGCGCGCTGAACGCCAACGAGGAAATCTCCGGCGGAGATTTTCCGATGATCCGGCACTTCACCGTGGCCCGCGTGGCGAAAGGCGAGCCGCAGGAGGACTGCACGGGGAAGTGGGAGGTTAGCACGCCGCAGACGGTCGCGGGGTTCACGGCGGTCGGGTATTTTTTCGGGCGCGAGCTGCACAAGGTTTTGAAAGCGCCGGTCGGGCTCATCCACAGCTCGTGGGGCGGGACGGCGGCGGAATTGTGGACGCCGTGGCCGGTGCTGAGCGGCGATCCTGATTTCAAAGCCATCACCGCCGGGTGGCAGAAAACGAGGGACGAATATCCCACGGCGAAAGCGAAATACGACGCCGACATGGAGGCTTGGCGCGAGGCGGAAAAGAAAGCGAAGGAAGCCGGCACGCCGCCCCCCGCGCAGCCGCAAGCGCCGCGCGGCGGGGACACCCTCGGGAGCCCGTCGTCGCTTTACAACGGCATGATCGCGCCGCTGCTGCCCTACACCATCCGCGGCGTGACGTGGTACCAGGGCGAGTCGAATGCCGGCAACGCCACGCTCTACCGGAAGCTTTTTCCGACGATGATCGAAAGCTGGCGCACGGCGTGGCATGAGCCGGATTCGGCGTTCCTTTTCGTCCAGCTCGCCAACTACATGCAGCGCCACGACGAGCCGACCGACACAAACTGGGCGCGGCTCCGCGAGGCGCAGACCGTGGCTCTCGAACTCCCGCACACCGGCATGGCGCTGGCGATCGACGTGGGCGACGCGACGGACATCCATCCGAAGGACAAGCAGACCGTGGGAAAACGGCTCGCGCTCGCCGCGGAGGCGACAGTCTATTACCGCGATGTGGAGTATTCCGGGCCGATGTTTGGCGGCGCGCAGATGGAGGGTGAAAAGGTGCGGCTGACTTTCCGCAACGGCGAGGGCATGAAGCCCGCCGAAGGCGAAAAGGTGAAGGGTTTCTCCATCGCGGGAGAGGATCGCAAATTCGTCTGGGCCGACGCGGAAATCGCAGGCGACCACGTCATCATTTCCAGCCCCGAGGTGAAAGCGCCCGCGTCCGTGCGCTACGCGTGGGCGGACAATCCCGAGTGCAATCTCATCAACGCCGCCGGGCTCCCGGCCTCGCCTTTCCGCACGGACGACTGGCCCGTGGGGCCTGCGCCGGTGAAGCCGGTGACGAAGTAGGCGGCGGTGCCGAAGGCGCGGCCAAGTCTTTGCCAGACCCGCCATTTCGTAATTTGGAAAAATTCCGTAATTCCGTCCTGCCTTTCCCGAAACAGAGGAGACGGAACGACGGAATTTTGCCAAATTACGGAATTCGGGCTCAATGGACATGGCCTTAGCAGGCTTCCTGCATCACCCGCCGCCCACATGCCCACCTTCCTCCGCCGCTCCGTCCCGCTGCTCGCCCTGCTCGGCGCGCTGCTCCTCCCGCTCGCGGCTGCGGCGCAGACGCCGCCGGTGCGGATCATGCCGCTGGGCGATTCGATCACCTACGGCAGCCTGCCCGGCGGCTATCGCAACAAGCTTTACCAGACGCTGACCGCGGCGGGCTACAGCGTGGACTTTGTCGGCACGCAGACAGCCAATGGCGTGGGGACGCTGCCGGATTCCGACCACGAGGGCCACAGCGGGTGGACCATCGGGCAGATCGACGCGAACATCGCCGGATGGTTCGGCGCGATCGCGGACCCGGACGTGATCCTGCTGCACATCGGCACGAATGATTTCGGGCTGAACGTGGACACGCCCAACGCGATCAACCGGCTCGACGCGCTCATCACCAAGATGGC
>JANXSB010000492.1 GCA_025352865.1 Chthoniobacter sp.
CAGATCCAGATCGTCTCCACCCTCATCCCGCCGCTCGTGATGATCGTCATCGCCGGCGTCGTCGGCCTCGTCGTCTATGGCATCATGAGCGCCGTCTTCGGCCTCACGCAGGGCTTGCGCGCCCATGTGCGGTAGCATAAAGAGCACGCGCATTCCGATTCTCCCGATGCCTCGCTCTTCCACCACGCCCCCGCTGCTGATGACGGCTGCAAAAAAAGCCTGTCATCCTGAGCGGAGTTCCCGGCGGGCCGAGGAGGCGGAGGGGAAAAGCAGGGGCTGGTCGTGGGCGAGCAAGGCGGGCGGGAACGCAATCGAAGGACCTCTAACTATATCTTCGGGAAAGGTGGCGGTTGAGATACGCGCTGCGTCTCCCTCTCGCCTGCGCCCCGAGGAAATAGTTAGAGGTTCTTCGACTCCGCTCCGCTCCGCTCAGGATGACGGCGTTTATTTCAAAGCTCCGCGCCTCCTCACCTGCCTCCTCGCGCTCCTCACCCTCATCCTCCCCACCCACGCCCAGGAGCCGCGCGAACAGCCCACGCCCTTCTCCGTCTGGCTGGATTTCCACGCGCTCGCCTCCGCCAACCCACCGCATATTTCTCTCCCCATCTGGCTCGCCTCGCTCGGCACCGAGCGCCCCACCCCGCGCGACGGCGCGCCCGCGCAAACCATCTACCGCCTCCACTTCCGCCGCGTCGGCGATCTCAATGGCTCGCTCCAGCTCCGCCTCTTTTTCGATGACCAATCCGGCACCGCGCCCACCGTCAGCGGCTGGTCGGAAACCGGCGCGGCGCGTTTCGCGCACGGCCCTTTCGGCACCGGCCTCGGCCTGCCATCGTCGGAAAACCTCACACTCCCGATGGACGGCGTCGATTACGTGGACATCACCACCTTCGGCGACGGCAGCAATATCCGCGGCGTCTTCCTCGCCTCGCTCAAGCGCGCCGACATCCAGCACGCGCTCGACTTCAACGCGCCCGCCGCCATCGCCGACGCCTTCGACAATCTCCCGCCGTCGGCGCTGAACGCTGATGATTACAGCCTCTACGGGCGGGTCAAAGCCTCGCTCGATCCCGGCGTGATGAAGCTCACCCCGCAAGACACGCCCGCCGGCTCGTGGGAATTCGAGCTGCAATCCCCGCCGCTCACCGCGTTCGTCACTTTCGAAATCCTCGACGCCGACGCCCTCGCCCCGCTCGAAATCACCGTCAACGACCGCCTCCTCGGCCCCGCGTCCGTCCACCAGCCCGACCTCGCCGACCCGGCCTACATCGGTCTCGTCCGGCCGCTCGAACGCGACATGCGTTTCCGCTACGCAGGCTGGCTGCGTGCGCAGAAAGCAATCCCCGGATCAGCCCTCCGCGCCGGGTTGAATAAAGTCGTTTTGCGGCTTAGTAGAGACTCGGGCCCGGTCGCCGTGCGCACCGTGGAGCTTCAGCTCAAATACAACTCGCCCGCCCTCGACTACAACCTCGTCCCCAACACGCCATGAAAATTTCTCATCGCAAAAACTCCGGCTTCACGCTTTTGGAAATCATGCTCGTCGTTTGCATCATCGGCCTGCTCATCGGCATGGGCGTGAAGATGATGGGCGGCCGCATCGAGGAGGCAAAAATCGTCCGCGCCCAGGGCGACCTCGAACGGTTGAAAACCGGGCTGCTCATGTACAACAGCACGGCGCGAGTCTATCCCTCGACCGAACAGGGTTTGAAGGCGCTGCTCACCAAACCCGAGGGAGTCAACAACTGGCGTCCGCAAGTCGAGTCCGCCGGCGAACTGCTCGATCCGTGGGGCAAGGAATATTTCTACGTCATGCCCGGCACGCACAACCCGAAGTCCTTCGACGTATTTTCCTCCGGCCCCGACATGCTCCCAAACACCGCAGACGACATCGGCAATTGGGACTCCGCAGGAAAGTAGCGAGATGCTTTCACCGCGCGAAAATCCGCGCGATCTCCGACTGCATCCCCTCCGCCGCCGCGCGCGGGTCGGCGGCCTTGCGAATCGGCCGGCCGACCACGATGTGATCCGCGCCCGCACGGAACGCCTCCGCGAGCGTCATCGTCCGCTTTTGATCGTCCCCGCCGCGCTCCTCCGCCGCGCGGATGCCCGGCGTGATGAGCAGCGGCCCCGGCCCCAGCTCGCGCCGCAGCCGCGCCGCTTCCTGCGCCGAGCAGATCAGCCCGTCGATCCCCGCCGCCACCGCCGCGCGCGCGCGCAGCGACACCAGCTCCTCGACCGGCCCACCGCGCCAGCCCAGCTCGGCGAGATCGCTTTCATCCATGCTCGTCAGCACCGTCACCGCGAGCAGTTTCATCCCGCCGCGCACCTGCACCGCCTCGCGATAACTCGAACTCACGCCATGCAGCGTGCAGCACTCCGCGCCAGCCCGCGCGAGATTCGCCACTGCGCCGCGCACCGTCGCCGGCACGTCGTAGAATTTCAGATCCGCGAACACCTTTTTCCCCGCCGCCCGCAGCTCCGCGAGCAGCGCGAAGTAGTCGCCGCCCATGCAAAACTCGAGGCCGAGCTTGTAAAAAGTCATCGCATCCCCCAGCCGCGCGACCCACTCCCGCGCCTCGCCAATCGTCGGCACATCCAGCGCAAAAATCAGCCGGTCGCGTGGGTCGATGGGTTTCGCGGAGAGCAGTAAGTCGGTGGACATGGAGCCTTTCATAAAGTCCGACGCCCGCGCGCCAAAGCGCAAACTGGAGCGGCCCCGCGGAGCGCCGCCGTCCTCGGGCGGCCATCGAAAATCAACGCATGCCAGCGCCTCGCAGAAGTTCGGCTGCGCCGGAGTGGAGATGGCCGCACGGGGACGGCGGCGCTCCTGACTCCACGCTTGCGCCGCCCCGCCCGGCCATTATTCTGCGCGACTGTCCCGAGCCGCCCCGGCGGTCCTCGGGACTTTCCCTGTCACCCTTCACCCATCCTATTTCATCATGGCTAACACCATCCTCGTCGGCGCCCAGTGGGGCGACGAAGGCAAAGGCAAAATCATCGACTTTCTCACCGAGCAGGCCGACATCGTCGTCCGCTCGCAAGGCGGCAACAACGCCGGCCACACCGTCATCGTCGGCGGCACGAAGTACGTGCTGCACCTCATCCCGTCGGGGATTTTGCGGCCGAAGAAAAAGTGCGTGATCGGCAACGGCGTGGTCATTGATCCGGTAGCCGTGGCGAAGGAAATCGACGGCCTGCGCGGGCAGAAAATCAAGGTGACGAAAGACAACCTGCTCATCTCCGATTGCGCGCATCTCGTGCTCCCGTACCACCGCGCGCTCGATGAGCAGCGCGAGGTGAAAAAGGGGAAGAACAAGATCGGCACCACGAAGCGCGGCATCGGCCCGGCCTACGGCGACAAAGCCGCGCGCGTCGGCCTGCGCATGGCCGACCTGATGCAGCCCGCGCTTTTCTCGGAAAAGCTGGCGCAGCGCGTGAAGGAAAACAACGCGGTGCTCAAGGCGTTTGGCGCGAAGCCGATCAATTTCAAAGCGGTGAACACGGCGTATCTCGAAGCCGGCAAAGCCCTGGCGCCTTTCATCGGCAACACCGTCGTCTATCTCCACGCGGCGTTGAAGGCGGGGCGCGAGATTCTGTTTGAAGGCGCGCAGGGCACGTTCCTCGACATCGACCACGGGACGTATCCGTACGTCACTTCG
>JANXSB010000493.1 GCA_025352865.1 Chthoniobacter sp.
GGCATCTATGGCGACACCAGCCTCGGCGTCGTTCCGACCAGCGCTTACAATAACATTCAGTTCACCGCCAGCGGCACACTTCAGGACACGGCGAATAACATCACGCTGAACGCGAATCGCAACATTAGCATCGCCGCCGGGGCAACCGCCACTTTCGACAGCAACGGCAATGCGTTTGCCATCGGCGGCATCATCTCTGGGACGACCGGCGCGGTCACGAAAATCGGCGCGGGCACGCTGACTCTATCGGGGGCGAACACCTACGCCGGCACGACCACCGTGAATGGCGGTACGCTGGCTGTCAGCGGAGGCGGACTGACCGGGACGACGGCGGTGAACATCAATGCGGGCACGCTGCTGCTGGGGGCTTCCAACGTAATCAATGACGCAGCCTCGGTGACCCTCGGCACGGGCAGCACCTTGAACACGGGTGGATTCCGCGAAACCTTGGGTGCCCTGACGCTGACGGCAGACTCGACGATTGATTTCGGGGCGGGCCACGCGAGTCAGCTAACCTTCACGACGCTGGCGTTGCAGAACCACAACTTGAACGTCTGGAATTGGTCCACGACGAATGGATACATCCCAGATGGCGGAACGGCTGGCGATGGCCTGCGGGATCGTCTGATCTTTACGGCGCTCGGGACTTTGAGTGCCACGGAATTGGGTGAGATTCATTTCTTCAGCGGCGCGGGATCGGGTGCGCTGGGCGACGGACGGCAGATTTCCTTTGGTGGAAATCAGGAGCTGGTGCCCGTGCCGGAGCCGACGACGATCTTTGGCGCGCTGGCGCTGGTGGGGCTGGTCGGCTATCGCGAGCGCCGCCGGCTGAAGGCCGCGAAAGGCGTGCTCGGCGGCTGGATGAGCAAAACTTCGTAAAGGCGCGGGGCGAAGGCTTCGCACCACTCGCAAAAAGTCATGCTGACGCAACGCACCCGCGGTCTGCAGACCACGGTGCTTTTTTGCCAGGCGCTGCTGGTCACGCTGGTCTTTGTGGTGGTGGCGCAGGTGACGTTCGCGATGTTCTTCGCGGGTAATCCGGCGGGGATCGAACGCTACCCGATTTACTGCGGGCTGTTAATCCTCGGGCTGGTGATCGAGGCGCTCTATCGGGACAAGGACGACAGTTCGTTCGAGCGGGGTTTTCTCGTGCAGCACGGGGTTTCGCTGCGCCAGTGTGCGTGCGCGATCGGCGTGCTGCTGGTCTTTCTCGCGGCGGCGAAGGACGCGTTCATCTCGCGCACGTTTCTCGCGTTTCTTGCGCCCTCGGTTTATGCCGCGCTGCTGTGGTCAAACATGGTGCTGCCACGGTTGGTCGCGCGGCGGATTTTCCGCGGGCTGCGCCGGGAAAGGGTGCTGCTGGTCGGTTCGCGGGAGCGGGCGGAGCGGCTCCAGTCGTGGATGCAGGGTAAGGAAGCCTTCGGGCTACGGGCGGTGGGACTGCTCGGCGAGAAACCGGCGGGCGGCGTGGAAAATCCCGCGCTCCGTTGGCTCGGGGAAATTGGCGAACTGGACCGGGTGATCGCGGAGCACCGGATCACGCAGGTGATCCTGCTGGAGCTGCCGGAATTTTCCGCAAGCCACCGGCAGATGGTGCGCAGCGTGGAGAGCCTCGGCGCTCGCCTGCTGATCCTCAATAACCTGGCCGAGAAGCTCAGTCATCCGGTGGTGAATGTAGAGGACGATGGGCAGAGTTTCATCGCGCTGCGGGAGGAGCCGCTGGAGAATCCGCTGAGCCGAATTCTCAAGCGGGTGCTCGATGTGGCCGTGGCTTTGCCGGTGGTGATTTTTGTAGTGCCGCCGCTCGCGGCGGTCATCTGGCTGGTGCAGCGGTGGCAGTCGCCGGGGCCGGTCTTTTTCCGGCAGCGGCGCGCGGGCATTCAGAACGGAGAATTCGACATCATCAAATTCCGTACGATGCACGCGGATAACGCGGAGTCAGCGAGGCAGGCGTCGCGGGAAGATGACCGCGTCTATCCGTTTGGCCGCTGGCTGCGGCGGCTGAGTCTCGATGAACTCCCGCAATTTCTGAATGTCCTGCGCGGCGACATGAGCGTGGTCGGGCCGCGCCCGCACATGCTCGAGCACAATGTCGATTTCGCGCGGCTCATGGGCGGGTATCATCTGCGGAGCTTTGTGAAACCGGGCATCACCGGGCTGGCGCAGGTGCGGGGTTTTCGCGGCGAGGTGCATTCGGTCGCGGACATCCGGCATCGTTTGGAGTCGGACATTTCGTACATTGAGGACTGGCGGCTCGTGCTCGATGTCGCGATCATCTTCCGCACGGCGTTGCAAATTCTGCTCGTGTGCGCGAACGGAATTTTCCGCAAAGTGCGCGGCCCGCAGGCGACGCCGGCGCCGGCTTTCGCGATGGAGACGGCGGAAGGCGGTGCGCCGGAGAGCTACAGCCCGGCTTATTTCCGGCGGGATTACCGGCAGATTTTGGGGTTGCGGTTTTTCATCGGGAGCGCGGCGCAGGCGGTGCAGATCTCGATGGAAGGCGGCCTCGTCGTGGCCCCGGCCGCCCCCATGCTGCTCGCGCTGGAAGACGATCCTTCGCACCGGGCCGCGGTGCTCGGGAGCGATCTGCTGCTCACCGACAGCGGGCTGCTCGTGCTGCTGTGGAAGCTGATGACGGGCGAATCCGTGACGCGCGTTTCGGGGTTGGAGTATTTGAAATTGCTCCTCGCGCAGCCTGCGCTGCATGAGCCGCACGCGACTTTCTGGATCATGCCCAATGCCGCGTCGATGGTGCTCAATCTCGCGTGGCTGCAGGATCAGGGCCTGCCGCTGACGAGCGAGGACTGCTATCTCGCACCGGCTTATGACCGCGAGAAAGTGACCGATCCGGTGCTGCTCGAAATCCTGCGCCCGCGCCGCCCGCGCCACGTCATTATGGCCATCGGCGGCGGCGTGCAGGAGAAGCTCGGCGCGGATCTTTTGCGGCAGCTCGACTACCGGCCCGCGATTCACTGCACCGGCGCGGCGATCGGATTCATGAGCGGCGATCAGGTTGCGATTCCCATGTGGGCGGATCGCCTCCGCCTCGGCTGGCTCTTCCGCTGCCTCGACAAGCCCGCGACTTTCGTCCCGCGGTACTGGGCCTCGCGCAAGCTGCTGAGCCTGATGATCGAGTACCACGGCCGTCTGCCCGATGCGACCGGCTCCGCCGCGGAGACGAAGATCGTGCATCTTCCCACCGCGCCGCAGCCCGGTGTGCCGCCCGCGCCGCGTTCTTCCACGGGCCCGTCCGGGCGCGGTTGAGGCGTCAGGTTTTCGGGGAGACGGAGCGTTGGTGAGAGAGCACGCCGTCGAGAATCCACGCTGCGAGGATGCCGCTCCAGCCGGTCGCCACATCGTGCCAGTCCGATTGGCGTCCGGGGATCCAGTGCTGGGCGAATTCGATGGCGAGCACGAGCAGGAGAAAAAATCCGAGCACGCGGCGGTGCCGCTGAAACCACGGCGCGGATTTTTGCGAGGGCGAGAAACTGCGCAGGCGGAACGCGAGTCCGGCGAGGATGAAGAATGCGGCGAAGTTGCTGAGGTTGTCGTGCTGGTTCAGCCATTTGGCGACGGGCTCGGGCAGGCCGCGCAGGCGCTCGCCGTGCGGGGCAGGGCGCAGCGCGAAGAAGAGCGCGAGTGCGAGGGCGGCGACGAAAATCAGCGTCAGCGCTGTGCGGGCGGTGGGCTTTGGCGGCACGGTGCGGGAGAAAATTCAGCGCGCTTTTTCGCGGGCGGCCTTTTTCAGTTCGTAGGTTTTTGCGGCGCTGAGGAATTCGTAGAAACCGTGGAGCCGCGCGAAGTAGAAACCTTCGCGCCCATCGAGGAACCCGCGCTGCCAGACATAGACGAAGAGGAAGCGGAGCAGCCCGCGGAAGGGCAGCCGATGCGAAAGCTGCTTGAGCGAGCGGCGGAGGCTGACGCGGCTTTTTTGGAGACGTCCGCCGCTGCCGGAAAGATGCCGGTCGAGCGCGACGCGGGCTTCCCAATTCGAGTAGCGGTTGTGCTTTTCGACGAAGACCTCGACGGACGGAAAGGCGTAGTGATCCATCTCGCAGGCGAGGTGGCCGGTCGCGCCTTGCACGATGATGTGCTCGTGGACTTCGTTGTCGCCGCTTTGCGTGTCGGTGTCGGTGAGTTTTTCGTAGCGGCCGAGGCGGTGTTTGAAGAGCCGCAGATTCCAATTCGGGTAGTACGCGTGCCGGAGCCAGCGGCCCATGAAGCGGAAGCGGCGGTTGATCCAGTAGCCGGTGAGCGCGGGCTCGGATGCGGTGACGATGCGGCGAAATTCGTCCTCGGCGGACGGCGGCATGACCTCGTCGGCGTCGAGGATGAAAACCCACTCGTGCTTGAACGGGAGGTTTTCGAGCGCCCAGTTTTTTTTCTTCGGCCAGATGCCGTTGAAGGCGAACTGCACGATGCGTGCGCCGTGCTCTTCGGCGATTTTTTGCGAGCCGTCGGCGCTCTGCGAATCGACGACGAAAATCTCGTCGGCCCACGCGACGGAGGCGAGGCAGCGCGGGAGATTCGCGGCTTCATTACGAATCGGAATGAGCACGCTCAACGGGATTTTTTCCATGCGCGCTACGGCAGTTCGAGGCTCACGGAATCGTACATCACATGCAGCCCAGGGCCGGAGATGCTGGGCTCGACGAGGGTGAGGATGTTTTCGCCGGTGTGGAGTTTGGCGGCGGGGATTGCGGCTGTCTCGACGGAGTATTTGGCGTGGATGGCTTCGCGCAGGAGCGCGTTGCCACCTTCGGCGGAGGGCGTCACCGTCGCCACGGCGCGCGTTTCGTCGTTGGCGAAAATATCGACGCGTCCGCGTTCGGCGCTGGCGAAGGCAAGGACGAGCGTGGCGTCGCCGTGCGGTGGGGCATCGAGGCGGAAATGGATGCGCCATTTCCACGGGACGAGTTTGGGGCCGGTGGGGTAGCCGCTGTGGGCGTAGTTCCAGTCGGTGGCGGGGTTGCTTTTGCCGATGGTGAATTCGAGCGGGTTGGAAAATTCGCGCGCGAAATTCTGCCAGACGTAGCCGTGACAGTAGTCATTGCTGTGGCGAAATTCGTGCGCGGTGCGGTCGGGCACGCCGATTTCCCACGCGAGCTTGGTGCCCTTGTGCGGGACGGTCCACGCGAGTTCGCCGAGCGTGCTGGCGGGACCGGCGGCGACTTTCACATCGGCTTTCGTGAACTCGCCGACAGCTCCGGTGACAAAGGCCGAGAGCGTGTAGGTGCCGGGCCGGACGGCGGTGATGGCGAAGCTCCCGTCGTCGGCGGTGCGGGTCCAATACTGGTAGTGCTTCGACTCGGACTGCCAATTGCCGCCGGGCTCCGTTTGCGCGAGGCCGACCCACGCATTCGCGGCGGTGAGCGCGGGCTTTAGCGCGTCTTTCACCACGAGCCGTCCGGTGGCGCTGCCGCGCTGCGCGACGGGTGGATACTCGGGCTGGTCGGCGACCCATGTGTAAGGCCACGCGGCTTTTTCCTGCTTCACGCGCGCCTTGGCATCCTGCCAGAGCGCGGGCGGGCCGTCGGCGTTCGTGTTGCAGTAGAGCAGGTACGGCCCGTAGATTTTGCTCCACTTTTCGCCCGCCTCGACGTGCAGCGTGGAGCCGCCGTAGTGGTTCATGCCAAAGTGAATGTGGTTGATGCCGGCGGCGGCGTTGAGATCCTGCTTGGTCGGGCCGTCGTTGAAAAAATCGTAGCCGCCGCAGACGATCCACGCGCCGAGTTTGCTCTTCGTCCCGGCGTGGCCCCAGCAGCCGATTTCGTGGTAGCTCGCGCTGAAATCGTATTTGCAATCGAACGTCCCGGCGCGCACGCCTTGCGTGATTTTCACGATCTCCTTGATCCCGGTTTCCTGCGCGGTGCGGTAGTCCGCGCCGACGGGCATGGGCCAGTTGCGCAGCTCGTCCACGCAGATCCAGTCGAAGATGTCGTCGGGGATTTTCCAGACCATGCGCCACTCGCCGACGCCGGTGGCCGGATAGCTCGCGGGATGATCGAGGATGGCGTAGGCATAGACGCCGGAGTCGCCGCGCCTCATCGCGAAATGCACCTCGATGTCGAAAGCCTGCGGTTCGTTTTTCCAAATGCGTTTGCAGGCGACATCGACCAGCTCGGGCGTCTGCGTTTTCACGGAAAAAACGCAGCCGGACGGGCTGCGGTAGTTGGCCCCGCCGTCCATGCTGAAATAGATATTGCCGCCGCCGGGCTTGACCATTTCGGCGTCGTGGAATTTCAGCGAGGCGATGCTCCCGCCGGCTTTGTTGACGGTCGCGGTGACGATGCCGTTGTCGAGGATCGCGACGTTGCCGCGCTCCTCGATTTTCACGTTTTGCGCGCGGATCGCCGCGGGA
>JANXSB010000502.1 GCA_025352865.1 Chthoniobacter sp.
CCGCTGGAGCAGCAAGCCACTCAAGACGACCGCGCCAATCGAGAAGATCGTCCTCGAAAGCGCCGGCACCACCGTCGCGCCGACGACCTTCGCCATCACCGCCGAGCTGGCCGATCTCAACGCCGCGCCGCTCACCGCCGCCGAGCCGGCAAAGCCCGCCGAGCCCGCGGCCTTCAAAGCGCAATTCACCGACCCCGTCCCCCAGCCGCCCGCCACGCGCCCGGCGAATGGCCCGCGCGTCCTCCTTGTGGGAGGAGGATCGTCGCATGACTTCGTGAAATTCTTTGGCGCGACCGACAAAGCCACGCTTACGCCGGTCTGCGGCTGGGTCGATTTCACGCAAAACCTCAACGGCATCCCGGCGATCCTGAAAGACATCGACGTGCTCGTGCTCAGCGCGAACCAGCCGATTTCGAGCGACACCTGCAAGGCGCTCATCGACTACGCGAACCGCGGCGGCGCGATCATCTCGCTGCATCCCGGCGGGTGGTACGCGTGGAATAACTTCCCGCAATGGAACAAGGAAATCGTCGGCGGCGGCACGCGCGGGCATGACGCGCTCGGGCTGTACACCGTGAACGTCACCAACCCCGCGAGCCCGATCACCAAAGGCGTGCCGCCCGCCTTCGAGATCACCGACGAGCTCTACAACTACAACGCCGACCCCGCCGCCACGGTCGAAGTGCTCGCCACCGCGACCAGCCCGAAGAGCGGCAAGACCTTCCCGCAGGTCTGGATCGTGAAGCATCCGAAGGCCCGCATCGTCGGCATCACCCTCGGCCACGACGCCCGCGCCCACGACCTCGAAGCCTACCGCACCCTGCTGAAAAACGCGGTCGTGTGGGCGGGTGGAAAGTAATCTCCAACGTACTAAAACCGAACGTTCTTTGGAGCCGGAGGCTCCACGGAAATTAGCCGGTGGTGCCAACCACCGGAACCGGATCACGAAGAAATCGAGCCCCAGCGGGGCGGCAGAAATTCCCTCGCCCCTGCCGGGGCGGAATGTGTTTGATCTCGTGATCCGGTGGCTGACGCCACCGGCTAATTTCCTGCGGCCCATCCGGGCCGAATCGTCCAGCGTTCAAACCCATTTCGTAAATCCTCCCACTCATGTCATCCTCAATTCGTCACGTCGTTCCGCCGGTTTTCCGGCTGCTAGTTTGTCTCGTTTTTCTATGCTCGGCTCGCGCGGTCACTTATGCCGCGGATTATTTTCCCCCGCCGGACGACGCAGGCGGATGGCGCACCTTGAAAGACCCCGCGCAGATTCGTGCGCTCGCCGGGATGGATGCGGCGTGGCTGGAAAAGGCGTTCGAGCTGACCCAGCGCGGCACGCAGAACGGCGGGCTGCTCGTGGTGCGGCACGGGTATCTGGTTTTTGAAAAGTACTTTGGCCGCGCGAGTCGGAACGCGAATCCCGACATGGCTTCTACGGGCAAGGCGTTCACGAGCATCGCGTGCGGGATCATGCTCAGCGAGTTCAAGGCGAAGATTCCAGACGGCTTGGACACGAAGGTTTTCACCGAGAAATATCTGCCGGAGGCTTTCCCGCTCGATGACCCGCGGAAGGCGGACATCACGCTCGGCCAACTGCTCTGCATGACCGCGGGCTACAACGGCGAGGGCGGCGCGCCGACGAATGTGGTGCGCGGTGTGGCGTCGCCGGGGAAGGCTGTGCCGGGGCAGAATATCAAGGACCTCGACATGTCGTCGCTGCGCGTGCCGCTGTGGACGGAGCCGGGCGCGGGGTATTCGTATTCGTCGCCCGCGCCGCACATCGCGTCGCTCGTGCTGCGGCATGTCACGGGCATGGAGTTGCAGGATTACATCGGCGAGCGGCTGGCGAAGCCGATGGGTTGGGGGGCGTGGGGCTACTGCCTGCATCGCGGCGATTTCACGATGCCGCACGCGAACGGCGCGGGCAGCACAGCGCTGCATGCCACGGATGCGCTGCGCTTCGGCTACTGCCTGCTGCACGGGGGAAAGTGGGGCGGCAGGCAGCTCGTGCCCGCGGAGTACATCGCGAAGTGCAACCAGCCCTCGCCCTACAACCCGCACACGCCGTTCTCGCTGCAATTCGAGCACAACGCCGACGGCCATGTGGTCGGTGCGCCGCGCGATGCCTTTTACAAATCCGGCGCGGGCGGCTTCGGCATCTTCATCGTGCCGTCGCTGGATGTGGTCATCTACAAACTCGGCGGCAGCAAAGGCCAGTACGACGTGACGCTCACCGGCCTCCCGCAACCCGAACCCGACACCACGCGCGACGACTGGAAACCCATCCCCCGCACGCCCTTCAACGAAGGCAGCCTCGGCGGCGACGACGGCCTGCGCCGCGTACTGGAACTGGTCGCGGCGGCGGTGCGGGAATGAGCGAGTGAGGCGCCGCTGTCCCGCAGGGACATCCGAAAATAGCCCAGCGATTTATCGCTGGGTCTCCCGAAGCAAACGCGCCAAGCCCCGTCGGGGCGAAAGAAATCACGCGAGCATCCGTTCGTCGTATTCCATCCCGTGCTTTTGCAAAAACACGGCCACCTCGTCGCGAAACGTCAGCTTCCGATGGTGCGCGGCCTGGTTGCGAATGTAGGCGAGCGTGTCGTCCACACCTGAGATGCCGATGCTGAATGCGCCGTAACCTTCCTGCCAGCCAAAGTCCGACTCATCGGGAAACGTGTCGTGCATCCACTTCGAGGAATTGCCCTTGAGAAGCTGCACGGCCTTGGCGATGGCGAGCGTGGAGGGGAGCGAGATGAGCATGTGAACGTGATCCGCGACCCCGCCCACACCCAGCGCCTTCATGCCGTTTTCGCGGGCGATGCCGCCGAGATACGGCCAGAGACGCTCTTGGAGTTCCGGCTTGAGGAAAGGGCGGCGTTCTTTCGTGGCCCATACGCAATGGATCAGGCAGCTAACGAAGGAGTGCATGAGTTGGTTCTTTCGTCCCTGACGGGACTGACTCGTTTGTTGGATGGCTTACCCAGCGATGAATCGCTGGGCTATTTTCAGGTGTCCCTGCGGGACAGGGCGGAGTGGGACTAACCCTCCTCACACACCGCCTGCAGATACTCACGATACTCATTCTTCGGCAGCGCGGCGATGGCGGCTTGCAGACCCGTGCGGTCGATGAAGCCTTGGTGGTAGGCGATCTCTTCGATGTTCGCGATCATCAGGCCCTGGCGATTTTGGATGGCGGCGATGTAGTTGCTCGCTTCGAGCAGGCTGGCTTGCGTGCCGGTGTCTAACCAGGCCATGCCTCGACCTAAGACGCGGACGTTGAGTTTGCCGCGCTTTAAGTATTCGCGATTCACGTCGGTTATTTCGAGTTCGCCTCGCGGGCTGGGTTGTAAGTCGCGAGTTATATTAACAATGTCGCGGTCATAGACGTAGAGGCCGGGGACGGCGAAGTGGCTCTTGGGCTTCGCAGGCTTTTCCTCGAGGCTGAGGGCTTTCCCATCGGGGCCAAACTCGACGACGCCGTAGCGCTCGGGGTCGCGCACCTGGTAGCCGAAGACGCAGGCACCGCCGTCGCTTTCCACCACGCGGAGGGCATCGCGGAAGAAGTCGAGTTTTCCGTAAAAGATGTTGTCGCCGAGGATGAGGGAGACGCCGTCGGAGCCGATGAATTTTTCGCCGATGAGGAAGGCCTGGGCGATGCCGGCGGGTTTCTCCTGCTCCTCATACTCGAAGCGCATGCCGAGGTGCGCGCCGTCGCCGAAGAGGCCACGGAACTGGGGCAGATCCTTGGGCGTGGAGATGATGAGCACTTCGCGGATGCCGCCGAGCATGAGGGTGGCGAGCGGGTAGTAGATCATCGGCTTGTCATAGACGGGCAGGAGTTGCTTGCAGGCGATGCGGGTGAGCGGGTGCAGGCGGGTGCCGGCGCCGCCGGCGAGGATGATGGCTTTGCGGTTCATGGTTCGATCGGGGCGAAAGAGGTGGCGTAGATTTGGATGGATTCGGTGTCGGATTTAATCTCGGCGACGCGGGCGTAGTGGATTTTCACGTAGTCGAGGACGGGCGCGGCCCAGTGGGAAAAGCGGGAGGCGGCGCTACCATTGATGGCGCGGTCGTCGATGACGATGACGGCGGGCTTTTTCTCCTCGAAATCGCGGATGGTCTGCTCGGCCCAGCCGGGTTCGTGGGTGGCGTTATCGACATAGACGTTGTGGACGTAGGTGCGCCGGTTGGTCATGAGGTTGTAACCGGGGTTGTAGGGGTAGCAGACGAGGAAGTCGCCGGGGCGCGAGTGGGCGAGGATGGTGTCGCGGACGGTGGTGAGGGAGGCGGCTTCTTTTTTCGAGGCGCGGACGGCGACGCCGTTTTCGGCGGCGAATTTCGTCTTCCGCCCGGTGCGCGCAGCGGCAGTGCCGGCGGAGGGATGCTGGAAAGCAAAGAGCGCATAGACGGCGAGATGGATGAGGAAGCCGGCGGCAAAGGCTGATGCCAGCAGGATGCGCGGGCGGCTGCGCTTTTCGCCACGCGGCCAGAGCAGGGCCACACAGCCGACCATGGCGAGGATGTAGCCGGGCATGAACTCGGACAAATGCGGTCGATCGGGACGGAAGAAAAAGAACTGCGGAAACGTGGTCAGTGAGCCGCCGATGAGGAGCAGCCATTTCATGGAATGTTCATCGAGCTTGAAGTCGCCGCGGAGCACGCGGCGCGCGCAACCGAAGACCCCGCCGAGGAAGAAAAGGCCGAAGCCGGCGAGGGGCGCGTAGGTGAGAAAAGCGAGGACGCGATTCCACCGTCCGACGCGATGCCAGAGGTCCGAGATGGGATGGCGGCGAAGGGTGGAGCGGTCGGTGGTGGACGGCGGAGTTTTCGCGGGCGCGTTTTCAACGGCGGCAACAGGCGTGCCCGCTTGAGCGGGAGCGGGTTTCGCCGCGGCTCCGATTTGATCGGTGACGCCGCTGTGGAGCGCGTGGAGCCAGGCGGGGACTTGCTGCAGCAGCATCGACTCGACGCCGAGCGTCCGCAGGTAAAGGTACGGCGGGACATGGACCGCGCAGACGACCGTGGCGAGCAGCGCAGCACCGAACAGCAGGCGCGCGGCGCGCTGGGCGATCTCGAGTCTTTTGTCCAAGAGCACGAGGAGGAGCAGCAGCGCCCAGATGACTGCGAAGAAAATCGCAATCTCCACGCGCACGAGCGCGGTGAGCCCGAGTACCGCGCCGCCGAGCGCGACGGCGGTGAGCCATTTTCGCCGCGCGGCGGGATCGACGGTCAGCAGGTGGATGAGGCACGCGGTGTTGGCCATCCCGGCGAGCGGAATGTAGTTTTTGAACTGCGAACCCGGCAGCGCGACGAGCACCAGCCCCACGGCCACGCCGAGCCAGCGCGGGCCGCCCACGCGTTTCACAATCCCGCAGCCGAGCAGCGCCGTGATCGTGGAGAGCGTGAAAAAGAAGGCGCGCGCCGCGAGGTAATTGACGCCCGTGATGTGGAAGAGTCCGACGAGCGGGTAGAACCAGCCGACGTTGTAACCGAGAGCCACATCCACCCACGGGCGCTCACCCTGCATGAGCCGCTGCGCGATGAGGCAGACGGTGCCGCCTTCGTCGTGCGGGTTGAACCAATACCGCAGATAACTCCCGTAGTAGGCCAGTGCCGCCGCTACTATGATGATCGTCGGCAGCCAGCGGAGCAGCGCGGCATTTTTTCCAGATGGTGGCGGACAGGCCGCATTTTCTTGCGCTAAAGAGCTGTTCACCCGGCGGAAAGTAGATTCTTTCTCCGCTCCGTGAAACATCAAACTCCCGAGACGCCGACCATCGAAGTGCCCGTGCAGGTCATGTTTTTCGACACCGACTGCGCGGCGGTCGTCCACAATATCGCCTACCTCCGTTTCATCGAGACGGCGCGCACGCTGCTCGCGGAGCAGCTCGGCATGAGCCTGGTGGAAATGGCGCGCACGCAGACCTACCCGGTCGTCATCCGCACGGAGATTGATTACAAAAAGCCCGCCGTGCTCGGCGACAAGCTCATCATCCACGGGCGGCTGGAAACCGTGGATCGGCTCCGCTTTTGATGCGCCTTCGAGATTCGCCGCCCGTCCGACGGCCTGCTGCTGGTGACGTGCCGGCAGATGCTCGCCGTCATCCAGATGCCGCCGGGAAAACCGGTGCGCCTGCCCGCGGACTGGATGCAAAAGTTCGCGCACCTCCAGCCGGTGCGCCCG
>JANXSB010000558.1 GCA_025352865.1 Chthoniobacter sp.
CTCCGCTCAGGATGACAGGTCTTTTTTATTCCCGCTCCACCCTTTAATAACTCCCCAATGACCTCCCGGCTCGCCTTCATCCTCGCCCTCCCGCTCACTGCGCTCGCCCAGACTGCGCAGGTAAATCCGCAGGCCGCGCAGCTCGCGCCACCGCCAGTGCCGGTGGAGTTTCCGTGGTCGCGCGCGCCGCTCCAGCCGGAGTTTTGGCCGGCGTGGCAGGAGCCGGTGAACCGCGACCGCATTTTTGATTTCTATGCGAAGCAGGCCGAGTGGGCGCTCGCGCAGCCGGAGCGGCCCGCGCTGCTCATGCAGTATCCGGGGCTCGATGCGGGGAAATTCGGGCACTGGGGAAATCAGAACGAAGCGGTGTGGCGAGACAACCGGTGGAATGAAACCTACCTCGGCACAGTCGCCAGCGGCGTGGTGCGCGGCGGTGGCAAGACGGTGGCGAAAGGCGTGTGCGTGCGGCTCGGCGAGACGGGCTGGATGGCGTGCTGCTTCGATCCGCAGACGCTCACGGTGCCGCTGGTGTGGACGGGAGGGTTTGTGAAATACGACGCCTTCCGCCACGGCATTGGGCAGGGCGTGACGGTTCCGGGTGAGGTGGTGCCGAACGATGCGGGCGTGGCGGCAACGGGCACGTTTGTCTATCACGGCTACTACCGCCACGGGCGGCGCGTGATTTTCAGCTACGCGCGCGAGGGCGTGGAAATGCTGGATGCGCCGTGGGCGGAGGCGGGAAAATTCACGCGCACGGTCGCGCCGCGGGCTTCGCATCCGCTGGCGGATTTGTGCAAAGGCGGGCCGGCGCAATGGCCGCAGACCGTGGAGACGCAGGGCGTGCGCGGCACCGCCGCGCCCTTCGCGGTGGACACGATCACGCTGCCGTTCGCGAATCCGTGGAAGGCGCTTTTTTTTGTCGGCGACCACGATTTTCTGCCCAATGGCGACGGCGTGATCTGCACCATCATGGGCGAGGTGTGGACGGTCAGCGGGCTGGATGACGCGCTCGCGCATCTGCGCTGGCGGCGCATCGCCACGGGCCTGAACCAGCCGCTCGGGTTGCGCGTGGTGGATGGCGTGATCCATGTGCTCGGGCGCGATCAGATCACGCGGCTGCACGACCTCAATGGCGACGGTGAGACCGATTTTTACGAATGCTTTTCAAACGCCTACGCGAGTTCGCCAGGCGGGCACGACTACATCGCCGGACTCCAGCGCGATGCGGCGGGAAATTTCTACACGGTGTCCGCGAATCAAGGACTGATGCGGATTTCCGCCGATGGGCGGCGCGCGGAGGTGGTCGCCACGGGCTTCCGCAACGCGAACGGCGTGGGCCTCGCGGCGGACGGCACGCTGACCACTTCCTGCCAGGAGGGCGAGTGGACGCCGGCCTCGCAGGTGTGCCTCGTGCCGCCCGGCGGGAGCGGAGTTTTTTTCGGCGGCGGCGGCCCGCGCAGCAACGTGCCGACCACGCCGCCGCTCATTTATTTTCCACGCGGCGTGGACAACTCGACCGGTGGCCAATGCTTTGTGGACAGCGACCGCTGGGGCGTGCCACGCGGCGCGCTGCTGAGCACCTCGTGGGGCACGGGCACGGTGCATCTGCTCCTGCCGGAACGCGTCGGCGACGTGTGGCAGGCCGCTTCGGTGCAGGTGCCGGGCGAGTTTCGCAGCGGGGCGCATCGCGCGCGGTTCAGTCCCGCCGACGGCCAGCTCTACGTGAGCGGCTGCCAGGGCTGGGGCAGCTACACGCCGGACGACGGCTGCTTTCAGCGCCTGCGCTGGACCGGCACGCCCGCGCAGTTGCCCGTGGAATTTCACGCGCGCGACAACGGCGTGCTCGTGCGCTTTTCCCAGCCGCTCGATCGCGCGCTCGTGGAAAATGCGCGCGGCCATTTCGCGCAAGCGTGGAATTACCGCTACGCCGCGGACTACGGCTCGCCGGAGTTTTCCGCGCGCTGGCCGGGCACGCCGGGACACGATCCGCTGGCAATCACCAGCGCGCATCTGCTCGCCGACGGGCGCACGCTTTTCGTGGAAATCCCGCAGCTCCAGCCGGTGAACCAGCTCCACTTGCACCTGCGCATCGGCACCCAGCCCGTCGATATTTTCGCCACGCCGCACCGCCTCGGTGCGGCGTTCACGGACTTCCCCGGCTACCGCGCCATCGCGAAAGAAGCACCCGCAGCGATGCCGCTCGTCGCCATTCCAGCGGAGCCGAATCCGTGGACGAAAGGCGAGCCGGGCCGCGCGGTGCGCATCGAGACGGCGAGTGGGATGACGTATGCGACGAAGCGTTTCACGGTGAAAGCGGGCGAGCGCATTTCGCTCACGCTCGCGAATCCCGACACGATGCCGCACAACCTCGCCATCGCGAAACCCGGCACGCTCGCGAAGGTCGGCGACGGCGCAAACCGCATGGCCGCGCAGCCCGACGGCGGTGCAAAACGCTACCTCCCGCCCGGCGGCGACATGCTTTTTTTCACCGACATCATCGAGCCGGGAAAGGACTTCACGATCCACTTCACCGCGCCCGCCGCGCCCGGCGAATACCCGTACCTCTGCACCTTCCCCGGCCACTGGCAGATCATGAATGGCGTTATGGTCGTGGAGTGAGTCCGCGCCGACCGCGGCCTTTCACCGGACGAAAATGCCCGTTTGTCAAACGTCACGGGTCTTTCACAGAAAGCTTATTTGCGTCACTTCGGGGATGGCGCATGTTCCGCGCCCTTTATGGTCCAGAATATCCTCATCCTCGGCGCGGGCAGCGCGGGCCTGCTCGCCGCCATCACGCTCAAAAAGAAACTCCCGCAGCTCACCGTCCGCATTGTGCGGAGCAGCGAGATGGGAGTCATCGGCGTAGGCGAAGGGACGACGCCGGCGCTGCCGCGCCACCTTTTCACCTACCTCGGCATGAGCCCCGGCCCGTTCTACGCGCGCGCTGAGCCGACGTGGAAACTAGGCATCCGTTTTCTCTGGGGGCCGCGCGAGCATTTCGACTACACGTTCAGTCATCAGCTCGATGCGCAGTGGAGTAATCTGCCGCGTCCGAACGGCTTTTACGCGCACGATGAATTCCGCTGGGGCGACGTGGGCGCGGCCTTGATGACGGTGGGCAAAGCCTTTCCCCGGAATCCGCAGGGCGGCGGGCCGGACATGAGCGTGGGGTTCGGTTTTCACATTGAAAACAAGAAGCTCGTCGAGACGCTCGAAGGCATGGCCGTGGAACTCGGGGTCACTTTCATCGAGGGCAAAGTGAGCGGCACTGAGCGCGGGACGGACGGGCTCACCGCGCTGCAGCTCGAAGACGGTCAGCGGCTGGAGGCGGAGCTGTTTGTGGATTGCAGCGGCTTTCGCAGCGAGCTGCTGGGACGCGCGCTGGGCGAACCTTTTGTGAGCTACGACCGCGCGCTGTTTTGCGACCGCGCGGTGATTGGCGGCTGGGATCGCAGCAATGAGCCGATCCTGCCCTACACGACCGCCGAGACGATGGATGCGGGCTGGGCGTGGCAGATCGAGCACGAGCACCACATCAACCGCGGCTACGTGTACTCGTCGCAGGCGATCTCGGATGATGAAGCCGCCGCGGAGTTTCTGCGGAAGAATCCGAAGGCGCCGTCGTCACCGCGGGTCGTGAAGTTTCGCTCCGGCCGCTACCAGCGCGTGTGGGTGGACAATGTCGTCGCCATCGGCAATTCCGCCGGCTTTGTCGAGCTGCTCGAAGCCACCGCTCTTATGGTCGTCACCTTGCAGTGCGAGCACCTCATCACCATGCTCGAGCACACCACCTTGAAGCCTACCCCGACGGTGCGCGCGCTTTACAACAAGATGACCTGCGACTCTTTCGATGACACCCGCGATTTTCTCGCCCTGCACTACAAGCTCAACACGCGGCTCGACAACGAATTCTGGCGGCACTGCCGCGCCGACACCGACATGGGCGCGCTCAGGCCGCTGCTCGATTTTTATGCGGAAAACGGCCCCACCGGCCTCGCCCGCTACACCCTGCCCTCGCAGCAGAATCGCTTCGGCATCGAAGGCTACCTCGTCATGCTCGTAGGCAACCGCGCTCCCTACAAGGCACGCCACATTCCGACTCCTGCCGAGCAGCTCACCTGGACGCGAAACCGCGCCACCTACATGGCCCAGGCGCTGGACGGTCTGACCGTCGCCGAATCCCTCCGCATCATCCGGTCGCCGCAATGGAACTGGAATAGCTGACGCACCGGCCGGCGGGCCGGTGAAAAAATCAGGCAACAAAAAATCTTCCCAGCGGTTAGTGAAACTTGGTGCGATGCTCGGCGAATGCCGCATGGCACCAATCCAAACCAAACAAAACCAACGCCAAACCCTACCATGAAAAAACTGCTCACTGCCCTCTGCGCCCTGTCGCTCTCCTCCGTCGCCCTGTTCGCCGGGGATTTCCCCGACATCAGCATCGCTGAGTTGAAGAAGGCCATCGCGGAGAAAAAAGTCGTCGTCATCGATGTCAACGGCACCGATTCCTACAAGGCTGGCCATGTGCCGACGGCGATCAATTTCGCCGACGTGAAGGGCGACCTCGCCGCCGCACTGCCCAAGGACAAGGACGCGCTCGTCGTGGCCTATTGCGGCAGCCCCGCGTGCCACGCCTACACCGCCGCAGCCAATGCCGCGACCAAGCTCGGCTACACCAATGTGAAGCACCTCACCGCCGGCATCAGCGGCTGGCTGGAGGCCAAAGAGCCGACGGAAAAGTAAGTCGCGTCGGAAAGTAATTCGCGCGGGCTGCCATGGCTGCGAAGGCTGTGGCAGCCCGCTTTTTTTGCAGCGTAAACTGCGATGAAAACCTTCGGATTCATCCTGAAAAAAACGCGCCTGATTCTGCTCGGCGGGGTGCTCGCGACCGGTGCGGCGCGGGCCGAGGAATCCGTGCATCACCGCTTCAACGAAGCGCCGCACAACTACTACTCGCGCGAGCCGCGCGATGCTTTTTCCCGGCTCATCGCCCGCCTCGGCAGCGGCGAGATCCAGTTCGACGCGACCAGCGACAAAGCCCAGCTCGTGAGCCTGCTCAAGGCGCTCGACGTGCCCGTGAGTTCGCAGCTTCTCGTCTATTCGGCCACGAGTTTTCAGGGCGGCCTCATTCGTCCGGCGAACCCGCGCGCGTTGTATTTCAATGACGAAGTCTATGTCGGCTACGTGCCCGGCGGGCGCTTCGAGATCGCGGCCATCGATCCCGATCTCGGCCCCGTCTTTCGCATTTTCCGCCCGGCGCAAAACGGCCCGCCCGAGATCACGCGCTCCGAGCGCTGCATGAACTGCCACGCCGGCCGCACCAGCCATCAGGTGCCCGGCCTCGTCGCGGAATCCGTCATTTGCACAAACACCGGCGCGACGCTCGACGGCTTCCGCCGCGAGCAGGTCGGCCACACCATTCCGCTCAGCCTGCGGCTCGGCGGCTGGCACGTCACCGGCGCGCACGAGCACGGCGCGCACCTCGGCAATCTCATGGGCGAAGCCGCGCCCGGCGGCTACCGGCGGCTGCCCGATGCGCCCGGCGCGCTTTTCAACTGGGCAAATTATCCCGCGCGCACGAGCGACCTGCTGCCGCATCTGCTCCACGAGCATCAGCTCGGCTTTCACAATCTCGTCACCCTCGCCGTCTATCGCACGCGCGACGCGCTCGACGCCGGCCACGGCACCGTCCGCGCGGAAGACCGCGCGATGCTCGACGACCTCGCGCGCCAGCTCACCCGCTATCTCCTTTTCGCCGACGAAGCCACGCTCCCCGCCGGCGGCGTGCAGCCCGATCCCGATTACCTCCGCGACTTTCTCGCCCGCCGCATCGCCACCGCGAGCGGCGCGTCCCTGCGCGATCTCGACCTGCGCACGCGGCTGCTGCGCTACCGATGCAGCTACATGATCCACACCGCGGGTTTCGCCGCGCTGCCTGCGGAGTTCAAAGAGCGAGTCCTCGCGAACCTCACCACGGCGCTGCGCGAGGAAAACGGCGCGCCCGATTTCGCCTACATCCCGGCGGATGAAAAGCGCGCCATCCGACTGATCCTGCGCGAGACAAAAGTCCTCCCGTAAAAGAAATACGGGGCCGACGGCCGAATGGCCGACCGACCCCGCTGTTCCCCCCAGAACAATCTTTCAAATACGTGGGATAAGACCGACGACGG
>JANXSB010000607.1 GCA_025352865.1 Chthoniobacter sp.
ATGTGTCTCCATATGGAAACCCGATGATAACAGAAGCCGAATTGCTGACGTTGATGGCAGCCCTCGAATCCGACCGGACCGAGCGTACAATTTCGATAACAGACACCACAAAGTTTCGGGAAGCCATTTGCGCGTTCTCGAACGACTTCCCCAACCACCGAAAGCCGGGCTTTCTACTTTTGGGTGTGCATGACAAAAGCGGTCTTGCGTGTGGACTGAAAGTCACTGACGAACTTCTGAGAAATCTTGCCGGTTTGCGACAAGATGGGGAGATCTTGCCATCACCTGCAATGGAGGTTTACAAAATCACACTTTCAGATGGCAGCGGTGACGTTCTCGTCGTTGAAGTTCATCCATCAGACATTCCGCCGATTCAATATAGAGGGCGCGTCTGGATTAGGGTCGGGCCACGAAAGGCCGTTGCTAACGAGGGCGAGGAGCGAATTCTCTCCGAGCGCAGAGTTGCAACGGCAAAGACTTTCGATGCCCGAGCTTGTCCAAATGCGTCTCTTGACGACTTAGCCTTGGATATTTTTCAAAATACTTATCGCAAGGAGGCAATCGCAGCTGATGTGCTGGCTTCGAACCATCGCGCAATTGAGGAGCAACTCGCCGCATTACGCTTTTTTGACCTGCGCCACAATTGTCCGACAAACGCAGCCGTTTTGTTGTTTGGAAAGGATGCGCGCGCGATTATGCCGGGCGCATACGTTCAATATCTGAAAATCGATGGAACCTCGCTCTCCGACGATGTTTCCGTATCCCGTGAGTTCGCCGGTGACCTGCTTACTCTTGCCCGTGAACTAGATGCACTTCTGGAAGGCAGCTTATCCGAAAAGCCTGTTAGAACGAGTTCGTTGAGAGATGAGTTAATCTGGGATTACCCAAAACGCTCCGTTCGTGAGATATTGATGAATGCTATTTGTCATCGCAGTTACGAATCAAACTCGCCGGTAAGGTTTTATCGCTTCACTGATCGTATAGAGATTCAAAATCCAGGTGGACTTTACGGCGATGCATCACCAGAAAATTTTCCTCGCTGCACGGACTACCGAAACCCAGTGTTGGCCGAAGCGCTCAAGATTCTGGGTTATGTGAACCGTTTTGGGAGGGGCGTGATTGATGCTCAAAATGCCCTTCTCGAGAATGGCAGCGCGCCTGCGAGCTTCGAGTTTCAACCGAATTTCGTCTCGGTAACGCTTCAGAAGCATTCAGGCACATGAATACCCTCGCTTTTTTTAACAACAAGGGCGGTGTCGGCAAGACTACGCTGGCTTACCATGTCTCTTGGATGCTTGCCGACCTTGGGCGGAGGGTTCTTGTGGTTGATCTCGATCCTCAATCCAACATGACGTCGATGTTTTTGAACGAACGCCGACTTGAACAAATCTGGGATCCAGATGTGAGTAGCGGACAAAGTGTAATGGGTGCACTTGAGCCATTGATCAACGGAACTGGTGACATCAAAGAGCCGCACGTTGAGCGTATCAACTCGCGCCTCTATTTAGTCCCAGGCGATTTACTGCTGTCGGGGTATGAAGCTGAATTGTCTGAGGCGTGGGGAAATTGCCTTGACCGACGCCAACCTGCCTTTCGCCATACCTCTGCGTTTCACAGAATCGCGGAAATGGCTGCGCAAAAAACGCAAGCTGAAATCGTAATTATGGACGTTGGTCCGAACTTCGGAGCGATTAACCGTTCAGCATTAATTTCCGCCACGCACGTATTAGTACCGCTGGCTCCTGACCTTTTCTCACTTCAGGGATTAAGGAATCTCGGCCCAACCCTGCGTCAGTGGCGAGATGAGTGGAATGATCGTAAATCACGCAATCCAGCTAAAGAGCTTTCATTACCCACGGGGGAGATCAATCCTATTGGATACGCAATTCTTCAATTCGGTGTTCGAGACAACCGTCCGGTAAAAGCGTATGACCGGTGGGTGTCGAAGATTCCAGATACCTACCACCGTTCTGTCTTGGGGGACGGTGCGAAAGTGGAGTCGATCGAAACAGACCCAAGTTGCTTAGGCTTGGTGAAACACTATCGGAGCTTGGTTCCTCTTGCGATGGAAGCAAGGAAGCCCATTTTCCACCTCAAAGCCGCCGATGGCGCCATCGGTGCCCATTACGAGGCCGTTCAACAATGTGGAACGGCGTTCCGGGAGCTTACGGAAAAGATTCTCGAGAGAATTTGAGGGACGTTCGCGGGATGAAACCAGTGACCGGTTATCACCTCATCGGGCCGGATGACTTGCAGTGGCGTCCGTCGAATTTGATGCGCATCCCGAACGCGGATTTTCTGGAACGGACGGGAGGCGAGAACCTGGGCGCGCGGCTGTGGCGGTTGCCGCCGGGGAGCGCGAACACGCTGCACCAGCACATCCGGCAGGAGGAGTTTTACTTCGTGCTCGAAGGCGTGGGACGGATGCGCGTGGGCGGGGAGACGCTGACGGTGCCGAAGCACGGCGGCGTGCTGGTGGGGCCGGAGCAGTTGCGGCAGGTCTTCAACGACACGGACGCCGAGACGCTCTGGCTGATCGTCGGCGCACCGGAGGAACCGGAATTCCTCCAAGGCTCGAAATCCCAGATGGACCTCTCGCTCATCTACCCGCAGGACCCGACGCAACTCCCGCCAGAACTCGCCGGCAAACCCTGGCCGCCGGACGAGGTGCGCTGAGCAGCGGCACTTGTCGGCGATCGTGGCGCTGGCAGGACCGGGTGTTAGTTTGCCATGCGGGCAAAGGCGGCGGAAAAGAGGGCATGAGCACCGCACCGATTCATCCCGCCGTCCGCATTGGCCATGTGCATTTGAAGGTGGCGGATTTGGAGCGGGCACTTGGTTTTTACCGGGACGTGCTCGGCTTTGCACTAACCCAGCGGCTCGGGGCTTCGGCGGCGTTTCTTTCGGCGGGTGGGTATCATCATCATATCGGGCTCAATACTTGGGAGAGCGCGGGCGCGCGCGCGCCGGCACCGGGGACGACGGGGCTGTTTCATGTGGCGATCCTTTACCCGACGCGGGCGGAGCTGGGCGATGCGTTGCGGCGGCTGATCGCGGCGGGCATCGCGCTCGATGGCGCGGCGGATCATGGCGTGAGTGAAGCGCTGTATCTGCGCGATCCGGACGACAACGGCGTGGAGTTGTATTGGGATCGACCGGTGGAAGCCTGGCCGCGAACGCCGGATGGCGGGCTAGCGATGTTCACGAAGCCGCTCGATTTGCAGGCGCTGATCGAGGCAGCGGAGCCGCGGGAGTGATGCGCGGCTTGTCAGGTTCATCGAAGCAGGGATTGCCAAGATGGGCTGCTTGCCTCCACACTCATCCCATCCATCCTATGAAAACCCTCCACTCCACTTTTTCACCTCTGCCTTCGATCAAAAGCATTTTCACCGCCGTTCTTTTCTGCGTGCTATCGGCTGCGGGCATGGCCGAACCCGTCAAGAGCCTGCTTCCGGCCTTTGGCAATGAAGGCGCGGACTTTACCAACAAGGCGCAGAACAGCCATGTCGTGAAGGGTTGGCTGCCGACGGACTGGAAGGACAATACCGAATGGGCGGCGGTCACGGCGACTTACACGAAGCTCACCGATGCGCCGGACAAAGCGGCGGGCGCGGTGCGGATCAAGGTGGAGAAGGTGGATGAGGGGCAGCTCCAGCTCACGACCTTCCAGGGAAATCAAAAGTATAAGAAGGGCACCCGCTACCTCGTGACCGGCTGGGTGCGCAGTCCCGATAAGACCAGCGTGAAGCTCGGCGCGCGGCAGAAGGGGGATCCTTACGAGTTCTACCACGAAGAGGAACTGACCGCCGGGCCGGAGTGGAAGCGTTTCGAGTTCGCCTTTACGCCGGCGATGGATTTCGAGGCGTACATAATGTTCGTCTTACGCGAGGCGGGGACGGTGGATGTGGCCGGAGTAGTGGTGGTGGAAAAGCCGTAGAGGATGGAGGGCAGCACGTCGGCCTGCCCTCTGGCACTTTGCGTGAGAGCCTGCACTCTCGCGAGGGCGCAGCCGGGTTGCACCGTTTTTGATGGGTTCATAGGTGTTCGTTGAATGGGGGAGCGTCAGTGGCGGGCATCCGTTTGGCTATGGATGTGCGAGGCCCGCGAGATTGCGCGGCGGGTCCGACCGGGGCTGGGAAATTGTCGTAACAAAACTGTTACGTTTCTCCCGAACGAACATCCCTCCCCTGCCCCGTCGTTCGCAAGCAGGGTGCCGGGCGATTTCACTCCTCGGTGCTACCCATCTCGGTCTTGTTTTCGCGCGCTTGCCGAGGCCGGGGTTAGGGCTGGCGCAGGTCTTAAACGATCACGGGTTCACGCCACCCAGTTCACGCACCCCGTCAAAACAATTCGCCTTGCGCGGGAGACGAGAGGGAAACCGAGGCCGGTGCGGAGGGCTGGGCGCGGGTGGCTTCGGCGCGGACTTCGGCGAGGAGGCCCTTGAATTCGCACTTTTCCAGTTCGGCGGCGAGTTCGGCGGGGCGCGGGCGGATGAGCATGTCGTCGAGCGCAGCGGGGAGCGGGAGGTCGAGGTCGAGGCGGACCATTTCGCGGTTCTGCTCGATCTGCGGGCGGGCCACTTTGAGCTTTTCGCGGATGCGTTCGTTTTTCACGGCATCGAGGTCGGCGAGGAGCGCGTCGAGGGAGCCGTGGGTGGCAAGGAGGGTGGCGGCGCCTTTGGGGCCGAGGCCGGGGACGCCGGGGATGTTGTCCGCGCTGTCGCCGATGAGGGCGAGCACGTCGGCGATTTGTGGCGGGGTGACGTTCCACTTTTTCCGCACGGCCTCAGCGCCGAGCAGGGCAAAAGAATCCGTCGGCGAGGCGAGGTCGGTCTTGTTCGTGGAATAGACTTTCACGTGCTCGTTCACGAGTTGGAAAAGGTCTTTGTCGTTGGTGGCGAGGACGACGGAATCGCCGCGGGCGCGGGCGGCGACGGCGTAGGAGGCCATGAGGTCGTCGGCCTCGGTGTCGGGCAGCGAGAGGCTGGCGAAGCCGAGGAGGGGGACGAGATTCTGGATGAAGGTGAGCTGCGGGCGCATGGTGTCGGGCATCTCGGCGCGCTGCTGTTTGTAGGCGGGTTGGAGGGCGACACGGCGCTGCGGCATGCCCATGTCCCAGACGACTGCGCCGAGATCGGGCGCGAGGTCTTTAACCATGCGGCGGACGGTTTTGACGAAGCCGTAAATGGCGTTGACGGGGACGCCCTGCGAGGTGGTGAGGTCGCGGATGGCGAAGAAGGAGCGATAGACGTAGTAGTGGCCGTCAATGAGGAGGAGCTTCATGGGAGGGTTTGAAAGGTGGGTGCGACACTCGGAGCGGCGCGCTTTTTTTAACCACGGATGACGCGGATTACACGGATTACACGGATTACACGGATTATTTAGAAACCAGAAATCCGTGTAATCCGTGCAATCCGTGGTCAAAAAATCATCGTCTCTTAAGTCGGGAACTTGCGCCGGAAAACGTGCGGCGGGCGTGGACAAAAAAATGGCGCTGCGGAGCGACATCAGCCGTCGCCTTTCCGCAGCGCCAAATTAAATTGCCCCGCTCGTGCCGTCCGGAAGGAGCTCCACGTTCCCCCTAAGGTTAACGGGCGGCGACCTGGGACGGGCCTCGATCTTCCTAGAAAGGCATGATCTAAAACCGCCCACCCCGGCCTCCTGAGTTGATGTTAATACCGGATCGGGATTTCCATCCTTTGGTCGAACACAGCAGGGCAAATTGGGTGTGAAGGGCGGAGCGCGCGGGCGCTGCGCCGGTCACAAAAAATTGGGAAAGAACTGCGCGGCTGCCACGCCTGTTGCTGGTGGGGAGTTTGGGTTTCGCGATGCGGATGTCAACACCGATGCGCGAAGATTTATTCGCGCAGGCTGACGGCGAGTTCGGTCTTGAGGCGGTCCTTGAGCTTGGCGTGGGCGGCGTTCACCTCCTCGGCGGTGAGCGTGCGCTCGGCGCTGCGGTAGGTGAGCGAGTAGGCGAGCGATTTGCGATCGGCGGGGACGCGCGCGCCGGTCGGGTCGGTGAAGACATCGAACAGCTCGACGCCCGTGAGCAGCGGTTCTTTCGCTTTTTTCAAAACGGACTCGATCTCCGCGTGCGGTAGCGCGAGCGGCGCGACGAGGGCGATGTCGCGCGAGGTCGCGGGAAAGCGCGGGATGTCGCGGTATTTTTTCGCGGCGTCCGTCGCGGGCAGCGCGTCGAGATCGATCTCGGCGAAGAGCACGGGCGTGGTGGCGTCGAGCGCGCGCGCGTCCTTTGGCCAGAGCTGGCCGGCGTAACCGATTTCCTTGCCGCCGACTTTGATCGTGAGCGAAAGGGCGAGCGTGGGATTCTCGTCCGGCACGAATTCCGTGCCCGCGCCGAGCACGGCGGCGATGACGCCTTTGAGATGAAACAAATCCGCCTCGCTCCCCTCGCCCGCGCGCCACGAGCGCGCGGCGGTCGGGCCGGTGAGCACGAACGCGCAATGCGAAAATTCTTCCGGCGCTTGGACGTTGAAAGTGCGGCCGATTTCAAAAAGACGGATCGTCTTCGCACCCGCGCGCACATTGCCGGTGAGCGCTTTGAGCAGGCCTGGCAGCAGGCCGGGGCGGAGGATCACCTGCTCATCGT
>JANXSB010000608.1 GCA_025352865.1 Chthoniobacter sp.
CTCGGCATCCCCCTCGCCGCGGGCCTGCTCTACCCGTGGTTCGGCATTCTGCTGAGCCCGATGATCGCCGGAGCGGCGATGAGCCTCAGCTCCGTCTCCGTCATCACGAACGCGCTCCGCCTGCGCTCGGTGCGCCTCGAATGACCGGCATTTCGTTTGGCAAAATGAACGCCGCGTGCGATAGCCGGGTCGTAATTCGCAGCCCGATGTTTACCCGCATTCTCCTCATCCTCGCGCTCGTCCTGAGCCCGCTCGCCCTCCCGGCGGCGGATTCGCGTGCGGTGAAAATGCCGTCCTGTGTGGCGATGGTTTGCGTGAAACCGTGCTGCGCCGGCATGGTCTGCTGCGTCACGCAGCCGCAGCGCGAATCGCCTCCCGAGCAAGCACCCGCGCCCGTTCGCGGCGGAGTGGAGTCGGCGGACATCGCCGCGCAAACCTTCCCGTTTCTCTACGCGCTCCCCGCGCCTCAGCGCCGCTTCGTCATTCGGGACGAAGCCCACGCGGCGCACACGCTGCCTCCGCTGGCGGCGACCTGCATCCGGCTGATCTGAGTCCCGGCCATCCCTCGGCGAAGTGTGCCCACGGCACACGCTCACCCGCGATGTCCATGACTCAGATTTATGAAAACCCGACGCTATTTCCTTTGCTCCATTCTTTCCATCTTCGCTCTCGCCGCCTGCTCCAAACAAGGCGGCGCGGGAGCCGATCCCGACGTTGATTACTACACCTGCACGATGCACCCCTCGGTGCATCTGCACGACCCCGCGGCCAAGTGCCCCATTTGCTCCATGGACCTCGTGCCCGTGCGGAGAGCGGGTGCGGCTCAGGCCAAAACCGCCGCCCCGGAGCTGACCGAGTTTCACGTCCCGATCGAGCGCCAGCAGCAGATCGGCGTGACCTATGCGGCGGTGAAAAAGGGGCCGCTGCATCACACACTGCGCGCGGTCGGCATGGTCGCGCCGGACAAGACGCGGCATTGGGAATTCGTCGCGCGCGTGGACGGCTATGTGCAAAAACTCTTCGTCACTTCGCCCGGCGAGCCGGTTGAGAAAGACCAGCCGCTGCTCTCGATCTACAGCCCGGACTTGCTCATCGCGGAGCACGAATTTGTGACGCTGCTCGATGCCCGCGACCACGCGCCAACGCCCGAAGCGAGAGCCACGGCCGAGAACCAAATCCAAGGCGGACGCCGCCGTCTCGCGAAATGGAATGTCATTGAGCGCCAGATCGCGGAGCTGGAAAAATCGCGCAAGCCGGCGGATTTCCTCACGCTCTATTCGCCGTTCAAAGGCATGGTCGAGGATGTGCCCGTGGATCAGGGCCGGCGGGTGATGACGGGCGATCATCTCGTGGATGTGGCTGATCTCTCGGTCGTGTGGGTGTGGGCAGAGTTTTACGAAAACGAACTGCCAATGCTAGCGCGCGGGCAGAAGGTGGCGATCACCGCGAAGTCGTATCCGGGCGAAACCTTTACCGGCGAACTCAACCTCATCAGCCCCTTCGTCATGGAGATGCAGCGCACCGCGCGGGTGCGCATCGACATCGCCAATCCCGACGCGAAGCTGTGGCCGGGGATGTATGTGAACATCGAACTCGCGATGGACATGGGCGAGGGGCTGACGATCCCCGTCAGCGCGGTCATGCCGACGGGCTCGCGCTCGCTGGTCTTCCTCGACAAGGGCGAGGGGAAGATCGAGCCGCGCTTCATCCAGCTCGGCGGGAGATTCGGCGAGTCGTACGAGGTGCGCGACGGTTTGAAGGAAGGCGAGCGCGTGGTCGCGAGCGCGAACTTTCTCATCGACGCCGAATCGAAAGTGCAGGGCGCGGTGAAAACCTTCGATGCGCCCGCAACCAAGGCCCAGCCATGATCGAACGCATCATCGAGGCGAGCGCGCGGAACAAATTCCTCGTCATCATCTTCGCCATCTTCGGCGTCGCCGCCGGCATCTACGCGCTACACCAGACGCCGCTCGATGCGATCCCCGATCTCAGCGACGTGCAGGTCATCGTCTATACGGATTGGGAAGGGCGCTCGCCCGATCTCGTCGAAGACCAAATCACGTATCCCATTTCCACGCGCTTTATTGCCGCGCCGAAAGTGAAGTTCGTG
>JANXSB010000657.1 GCA_025352865.1 Chthoniobacter sp.
TGTGCCGCAGGTCATCGTGAATCATCGCAACGGCGGAGGCGACGCGACCTTCACGGTGCAAGGCGGCACGGCCAATATCGGCGCGGGCGGCATCGTCACCGCCGGTGGCCCGGCGGCCTTCAATCTCGGCGGACTCGGCGGCACGCTCGCGGCGAGTGCGGCCTGGAGTTCCTCGCTGCCTGCCACGCTGACGGGTAGCGGTGCCAGCGCCATCAATTTCAACACGACCGGCGGCAACATCACGATGTCGGGCGCGCTAACCGGTGGCGGCGGACTAAACAAAATTGGAATTGGAACGCTGCTTCTTTCCGGCGCAAACGGGTACTCCGGCACGACGGACGTCAGCGCGGGCACGCTGCGCATCGGCAACAGTGCGGGACTCGGCAGCGGAAACGTGAGCGTTTCCGGCGGGGTGCTCGATTTAGCGGGCAAAGGTGTCGCCACGACCAATTCATCGGTGGGCGCGATCAATCTTTCCGGCGGCGCGATCAACTTTGGCATCAACGGCGCGGCCTCCGACCGGCTCTCCGGCAGCGGCGTCATCACGCTTACGGGCTCGACCACGGTCAATCTCATCGGTGTCGGCGGCGCAACGCCGGGCACCTACACGCTGCTCAGCGGCACGAGCTTTGCCGGAGCCGGCAGCATCACACTCGGCAGCACGGCGGCGGGTTTCTACACTTGGACGCCGAATCAAACGCTCACCGCGTATCTAGTCACCGTCGCGGGAGCGGCCGCGCCTTCCACAGCGTACTGGGCGGGAAGCGTGAGCAGCGTGTGGGCGGATGCCTCCCTCGCACCCACGAGCAACTGGCGCACGACCGCCGCTGGAACGACCGACACGAACCAGATTCCCGGAAACAGCACCGACGTATTTTTCGCGACGACGACCGCGGGAAATCTGAGCAACACGCTCGGCGGCGACCTCACGATCAAGAGCCTCACCGTGCCTGCGGCCACCACGGCTGCCGTGACGATCGGCGGAGGAAACAACCTCACCATCGCCGCCGGCGGCATCACCCGCGAGGCGGGGGCCGGTGCGCTGACCGTCAATACCGCAAGCGTGACCCTCGCCGTTGACCAGACGTGGTCGAACAACGACGCGGGCCATCTGCTCACCGTCAGCGCCGCGCTCGCCGGTGGAGGCAACCTCGCGACCGGCGGCGCGGGGACTACCGTGCTCAGCGGCAATAGCTCCGGCTACACCGGCACGATCACCGTCGGCGCGGGAACGCTCCGCCTCGGCGGTGCCAATGCGGCTGGTGCAGCCGCTGGCAATCTCGTGGTCAGCGGCACACTCGACCTTAATGGCAACAGCGTATCGAAAGCCGATCTTTCCGGCAGCGGCACCATCACCACTGGCCTCGCGGGTTCGGTGTCCATCGCAGCGGCGAGCGGCACCTTTGCCGGTGTCATCCAGGACGGCAGCGGCACCACCGCGCTGACGAAAAACGGCAACGGCACGCTCTACCTCACCGGTGCAAATACCTACAGCGGCGGCACCGTGGTGAACGCCGGCAACCTCGTCATCGGCAACGGCGGCGCGACCGGCGCGCTTGGGACGGGCACGACCAATTTGAGTAGCACGCTCGTCTTTGCAAAAACGACCGCGAGCACGATTGATGGCGACGTAAACCCGGGCGGGCCCGCCGGGCGGCTGATCCTCACCGCTGACGGCGCGGTGACGCTCGCCAGTGGCACGGATGTGAAAGTGAACTCCTTTGAAACCGGCATCAACGGCCAGAACGACACCCTCGGCGGCACACTGAACATCGGCCCCGGCACCTCGCTGGTCGTGCAGGGAAACTTCACCATCGGCAACACCGCGGGCGGCGGCGCGCTGTCCCACGGGATCATCAATCAATCCGGCGGCACCGTGGACGTGAACGCGGCGAACAGCGACGGGCGCAACTTTGTCCTCGGCCACTGGAACCAGGGCAAAGGCACCTACAATCTCGCGGCGGGCACGCTGAACTCGCCGAACATCTCGATGGCGATCTCGTGGGATGGCGACGGCACTTTCAACCTCAGCGGCACCGGCGTCGCGAATGTCCGCGGCCTGCGCTTCGGCCACAACGGCGGGCGCAGCGGCGTCTTCAATCTCACGGGCGGCGAGTTGAATCTCGGCACAGAGGGCATCTGGGAGGAAAACGCGGGACTGCCCAACGACATCAACCTCAGTGGCGGCATCGTCCGCGCGGCGGTGAATACAAACATCTACCTGCCCACCAAACTCACCGACACGAATGGCGGTGTGACCTTTGACACCAATGGCAACACCCTCACCGTGACCGGCGCGCTGAGCGGCAACGGCGGACTCACCAAGACCGGCGCGGGCCGCATGGTGCTCAATGCGCCGAACTCGGCGCTCGGCCAATTCACGGTCAATGCCGGCACGCTCGCGGTGGTCGGGGACAGCGCGGTCAACCGCATCCCGGCGGGTGGCCTCGTGCAGATCAACAGCGGCGCGACCTTCGAGTTTGGGTCCACGAATGCCACGGCCTTCACCGCGAACTACCTCGTGGGCGCAGGCGGCACGCTCACGAATGCGGCGGGCGTGACGCACAATCACGTGGGCTCCGTGCAGCTCAGCGGCGGGACGTGGACGACCAACGCCGGCTCCGGCAGCTTCGACGGTGAAAACTATTACGTGCATGGCAATGTGTCCGTCGTCGGATTCGCGCCGTCGCTCATCACGCAGCAGGGCGGCACGGCCGCCAATCGCGGCATCGCCTGGCAGGGCGCGGTCACTTTCACCGTGGACGACGTGACCGGCAGCGCCGCCGCCGACCTTACCGTCTCCACCGAGATCGAGGACGACGGCGCGCCCGGCGCGGCGCTGGTGAAGGAAGGTGCCGGCACGATGACGCTGACCTTTGCCAACAGCCATTCCGGCGGCACGACGATCAACGCCGGCACGTTCAATGTGAACGCCGACGCCGCGCTCGGCGCGGCCGCCGGGCCGGTCGCGATCAGCGGCAATGCCATCCTCCAGGCCGCCGGTTCCGTCGCGACCACCGCGCGGACGCTCACCTTGGTGGGCACCGGCGGCATTATTGATACGAATGGCCAGGCCGTCACCTTCGGCGCGGGCAGCACCGTCACCGGCACGGACCTGACCAAGATCGGCACCGGCACGCTGACCCTCGCGGGCACGCAGACCTACGACACGCTCAACGCGAACCAAGGCACGACCAACGTGAACAGCGCGCTCGGCACCGGCACTTCGACGATCAATGCCAGCGCGACCGTGAACATCAACGCCAGCCAGATGCTGGCCGCGCTGAACATCGCGAATGGCGTGGAGGTGACCTTCGGCGACGGCCTGCCCTTCGCCGGCGAGCCGGAGAAATTCGGCGCTCCCGCGCTGGTGCCGGAGCCCGGCAGCGCGGCGCTCCTCATGGGTGGCGTGGTCACGCTGCTCGGCTTCCGCCGGCGTCGCGCGTAGGGCGGGCGGTCACTGCTGGTAAAACCCCGGCGTCCACTGCCAGTGCGGACTGCGAATGAGCGCGAGGCTTTCCGCCACGCCGAAGCCGCGCCGCGCCTGCGCGAGATGCGTGGCGCGGAGAGTCGCGAGCGTCTGCTGCTCGGCGGCGGCGGGCGGGCGCACGCGGCGGTGCGGCACGCGCTGCCCGAGGAGCAGCGCGTAAAAGCCTTCGAGGTGGAAGATGCTCGTCTCCGGCGTGAGCAGGTAGCCCGCGAATGCTGTGCCGGGGCCGTTCTCCTCGTAGTAGCGCACGATGGGCTCCGCGCCGTGGAGCGCGGTCGCGCGGCGGCAGTGCTCCCAGAATGGCGTTTCGAGCCGCGTGTTGTAGCGGTAGTGGATCGCGAGAAAATCGCGGATCTCATCCCACATCCGGGTCACGATGCAGTTAAAAACTTCGCGCACGGTCTTCGTCGGCTCGCACTCGCTCTCGGCGAGCGCGACGGCGAGCGCGCGCGAGGCATTGCTGATGACAAAGATCGCCGTCGCTTCGAGCGGCTCGACGAAGCCCGCGCTGTTGCCGATCGCGACGACATTTCCGACCCACGTTCGCGCGTGCCGGCCGCTGCGCCATTTCACCACGCGGGTCTTTTGCACCAGCGGATTTTTCCGCCGGAACTCCGCCTCGGCCGCGTCGTCCGAGAGAAAGGCGGAGCTGAAGACGTAGCCGCGATTGATGTGGCGCTCGTGCTCGATCTGCCAGCACCAGCCGGCGTCCATCGTCTCCGCGCGCGTGTAGGGCAGCAACGGCTCGGTCGTGCGTTCCCAGCCGCCGGCGATGGCGCGATCGCAAAAAAGCGCGTCGTCGAAGCTCTCGAATTTTTCCCCGAGCGCGGTGCCGAGCAGCTCGGAGCGAAAGCCCGACGCGTCCACGAAAAGGTCCGCGGTCACGCGCTCGCCGGACTCCAGCACCAGCGCGCCGACGCCTTCCGGGCCGGGCTCGACGGCGCGCATTTTTCCCTCGGTGAAAACGATGCCGCGGGCCGTGGCGTAGTGCTCGAGCGCAGCGACGAAGTCCGCGTTTTCGATGTGATAGGCCACGTTGCGCTGGATGAGCGGCACGCCATTTTCCAACCGCATGAAAGCTTTTCCCTCGTGCATCAGCGCGGAGTTGGGATCGAGCGCGGCGCAGTCGTCCCACGCGTAATAACCGAGCAGCCGCGGCAGTCCCGGCACGCTGCCGACGAAGGTTTTCGTAAATGTGTAGTCGAAGGAAGTGCGCGGCCCCCACTCGAAATGGACGCCGAGTTTCCATGTGGGCCGCGCGCGTTTGTGAAAATCGCCGGGGTCGATGCCGAGGAAGCCGTGCAGATGATTCGGCAGATCGCCGGTGCTGCCTTCGCCCACGCCGATGATGCCGATCTCGCGGCTGTGGACGATGCGGACGGCGAGCTGGGGAAGCCGGGCTTTGAGCGAAAGCGCGGCCAGGAGACCGGCGCTGCCGCCGCCGAGAACGACGATGGTGCGAATCATCGGCGCAGTGAAAGCATTCGCGAGCGGCGGGGCAAGCGCGTGACCACGGCGGCAAAAAACGGCTGTGACTCAGCGTGCCTCACTTGCTAGTTGTGCGCGCCTTCAATAATCCTCCCGACCCCATGCGCCGACTCATCATCCTGCTCCCGCTTCTCGCCATCCTCGCCCGCGCGGAAATTCCCGAGCCATTCAATACCGAAGCCGCGAAGACTGCGCCGATGCCCGCGGCGGAGGCGGCGGCGAAGATGCAGTTGCCGGACGGTTTTCGCGCGAGCGTTTTTGCGGCGGAACCGGACGTGCGGCAGCCCATCGGCATGGCGCTGGATGCGCGCGGGCGGCTGTGGGTGGCGGAGTGCTATACGTACGCCGAGGCGAGCGTGGGCTACGCGATGCAGCTCCGCGACCGACTGGTGATTTTCGAGGACTCGGATGGCGACGGCCATTTCGACAAGCGCACGGTTTTTTGCGAAAATCTCCAGCGCCTCACGAGCGTGGAGGTGGGCTTCGGCGGCGTGTGGGTGACGGCTCCGCCGAACGTGCTTTTCATCCCCGATCGCGATGGCGACGACCGGCCCGATGGCGAGCCGGAGGTACGGCTGGATGGCTTCGATTTCGCGGGCGCGCGGCACACGATGGTGAACGGTCTGCGCTGGGGGCCGGACGGCTGGCTCTATGGCCGGCAGGGCATCCTCGGCACTTCGCAAGTCGGCGCGCCGGGCACGCCGCCGGAGCAGCGCACGACGGTGAATGTGGGCATCTGGCGCTATCATCCCACGCGCCGCACATTCGAGGTCGTGTGCGATGGGACGACGAATCCGTGGGGCATGGACTGGAACGAATTCGGCGACGCGTTTTTCATCAACACGGTCATCGGCCATTTGTGGCAGGCGATTCCCGGCGCGCATTTTCGCCGGATGTTTGGCGACGACCGGAACCCGCACGTCTATCAGCTCATCGAGCAGCACGCGGATCATGTGCATTGGGACACGCGGGAAAAGTGGAGCGATGTGCGCGATCTCGGCGTCACCGAGTCGTCGTCGCAAGCGGGCGGCGGGCACGCGCACACGGGGCTGATGTTTTACAACGGCGACAACTGGCCCGCCGATTATCGCGGGAAACTTTTCACGATCAATTTCCACGGGCGTCGGCTAAATGTGGAGAGCGTCGAGCGCACCGGCTCGGGCTATGTGGGAAAGCGCGCGCCGGATTTCGCGCAGCAGGCGGACTTGTGGTTTCGCGGGATTGATGTGCTCGCGGGGCCGGATGGCGGCGTGTTCGTGAGCGATTGGTCGGACACGGGCGAGTGCCACGACCACGACGGCGTGCATCGGCAGTCGGGCCGCATTTATAAAATCACGCACGGTCAGCCCGCGCGGCCCGCGGTGGGCGATGTGGCGAAGCTGGGCGACGCCGAGCTGCTGCCGCTGCTGCGGAGCGGCAATGAGTGGTTCGCCCGCGCCGCGCGAAAGCAAATCCAGGAACGCGCCGCACGCGGTGGCGAGATGGGCGCGACGCGCGAGGCGCTGCGCCGGATGTTTGCGGAAAGCAGCGAGCCGGTGCCCGCCTTGCGCGCGCTGTGGGCGCTGCACGCGGCGGGCGGCGCGGATGCGGCGTTCCTGCAAACGCAGCTCGGCCACGCGAGCGAATACGTGCGGGCGTGGGCGATCCGCCTGCTGCTCGATGATCCCGCCGCGGTCACGGCGGAGACGCACGCCGCGCTGGCGAAGCGCGCGCAGAACGAGCCCAGCGCCTACGTGCGGCTCGCGCTCGCCTCCGCGCTCCAGCGCGTGCCGCTGGCGCAGCGCGCAGACATCGCGCGCCCGCTGCTCGCGCACGCGGAGGACGCCGCCGACCACAATCTCCCGCTCATGCTGTGGTATGGCATCGAGCCGCTCGCGGAGAAAACTCCCGAGGCGCTGCTCGCCCTCGCCACGAGCTGCGAAATCCCGACGACGCGCCAGCTCATCGCCCGCCGTCTCGGCGAAGACGTGGAGCGCCGCCCCGCGCCGCTCAATGACCTGCTCGCCCTCGCCGCGACCAAGCCCGCCGCCTTCCAAAAGGACATCCTCGCCGGCCTCGGCGACGCCCTCGCCGGCTGGCGCAAAGCCCCGAAGCCCGCCGCGTGGGACGCCGCCAGTGCCGTCTTTGCGAAGGCTGACGAGGCGCGCGTGCGCGAACTCAGCGTGGTCTTCGGCGATGGCCGCGCGCTCGACGACCTCCGCGCGCTCGCGCTCGACGGCACACGCGAAATGCCCGTCCGCCGCGCCGCGCTCCGCTCGCTCATTGACGCCCGCGCCGACGGCCTGCGCGCGCTTTGCGAAAAACTTTTCGAGGTCCGCGACCTCACCGCCACCGCCGCCGACGGCCTCGCGCTGAACGACGACCCGGCCATCGCGGACCAAATGCTCGCGCGCTTTCCCGGTCTCCCACCCATCGAGAAACCGCCCGTGATGACCGCGCTGCTCACCCGCCCCGCCTGGGCCGCGAAGCTGCTCGACGCCATCGCCGCCGGGAAAATCGCGCGCGGCGAAATGACGGCGTTTCACGCGCGGCAGATTCGCGGATTCCGCGACGCCGCGCTCGACGCGAAGCTCGCCGACGTGTGGGGCGCGTTCCGCGATTCGCCCGCGGACAAAGCCGCGCTCATCGCGACGTGGAAAGAACGCCTGACACCCGAATCACTCGCCAAAGCTGACCAGCACAAGGGCCGCGCGCTTTTCACCCAAGTCTGCGCCACCTGCCACCGCCTCTACGGCGAAGGCGCGACCATCGGCCCCGACCTCACCGGCAGTGGCCGCGCGAACCTTGACTACCTCCTGCAAAACCTCGCCGACCCGAGCGCCATCGTGCCGAAAGACTACCAGCTCTCGCTGCTCACGATGAAAGACGGGCGCGTGCTCAGCGGCATGATCCGCTCGCGCAATGAGCGCATCGTCGTCCTGCAAACGCTCACCGAAACGCTGAACCTCCAAACCTCCGACGTGGCGAAAAGCGAAACCTCGCCCGCCTCGCTCATGCCCGACGGACTGCTCGGCGCGTTCGACGAAACCCAGACGCGCGACCTCATCGGCTATCTCATGTCAAAGGAGCCGCCGCCCGCGGCAGCGAAGTAACCGCCCTCTACGACGGCTTCACGTAAACGCCCACGAGTGGCCGCGGATACGACGTGTGCGAAACGAAGTCGCTCACGAACCCATCGCGCGTGCGGATTTCCACATGCCCCGCATCCGGCCCGCCATAGACGACCACCGCGCCGACCGGGGCTTTGTACGGATTGCTCACCCGCAGCTTCCTGAAACCGTATTTGCGGCACAGCTCGTCGCCCGCGTCCTTCGCCCACGCGCTCGTCGGACGGCTCTTCACGACCTTGGCGGCGAGCAGCGCGTCTTTCACGTATTTCCAGCAGTGCCACGTCATCTGCGGGTGCGCGCGCTTTTGCGCAATCTCCGCCGCGCGGATCATGCGCGGGTCATAATGCAGGAGGCCGGACTTTGGGCCGAAAAGCGCCTGCTGCCCGGCGGTGAGCTTTTTCGCCCGCGCCTGGTCGAGCAGCGAATCCTCCGCCGACGCCGCGCCCGCGAGCGCCACGAGGGCGGCGGTGATAAGCGGAAGCGTGAGGCGGTTCATCGTTTTTTGCGGACGCGCGGAGGTTAGCCACGCATTCCCTTTCGTCAAATAGCATCCCGCCTGCCACGGACACTCCGCCGCGCGGCGCTCCGATGAGTTGAGCGGCAAGATCGGCGCGCTCTGGCAACCCGACACAAACCTCTTCCGCGTTGCCAACGGCCTGCCATTTCGCATCCTCGCTGCTGCCGCACCCACCCATGAAAATCTTCCCCGCCTTTCTCCTCCTCACCGCCGCCGCTTTCGCCCAGGAGCGCCCCGCGCCGCTCGTCTCGCCGGACATCTCCGCTGCGCGCGTCACCTTTCACCTCCGCGCTCCGCAGGCGAAAGAAGTCGCGCTGCGCGGGCAGTGGAGCAAGGATGCCGTGGCGATGACCCGCGGTGACGATGGCGTGTGGACGGCGACCGTCGAGCCTGCGCCCGCGGGCGTGTGGGAATACAGCTTCGCGGTGGACGGGCTGAACGTGCTCGACCCGGTCAACCCCGCGTTCAAGCCGCAGCGCGAGCCGGGCAAAAGCATCCTGCACGTTCCTTCCACGCCGCCCGCGCCTTGGGACTGGCAGGACGTGCCGCACGGCACCGTGCATGTGCATGGCTACGCGTCGAAGGCGCTCGGCCGCCCGCGCGAGCTGTGGGTCTATACGCCGCCGGGCTACGAGCGCGACGGGGAGAAAAAATATCCGCTGCTCGTCCTCCAGCATGGCTCCGGCGACAACCAACGCACTTGGGTCGAGCATGGAAAAGCGCACTGGATTTTCGACAGCCTCATCGCGCAGGGCAAGGCGCGGCCGATGGTCGTGGTGATGCTCGACGGGCATCCGCTCGGCACGCCGCAGCGCGGCGACGAGGCGAAGCGCGCCGCCGCGATGGACGCCTTTCAACGCGAGCTTTTCGACGACGCGCTGCCGCTCACCGAGTCGCTTTATCGCGTGGAAAAAGATGCCGCGCATCGTGCCATCGCGGGACTCAGCATGGGCGGCGGGCAGTCGCTCACCACCGGTCTCAGTCATCCCGACCGCTTCGCGTGGATAGGCGCATTCAGCGCCGCGCCAGCCTCGCCCGACCTTGTGCAAAAACTCTCCGCCGATCCCGCCGCGGCCAACGCCGGCCTGCGCCTGCTCTGGATCGCCGTCGGCAAGGACGACTTCCTCCGCCAGCGCAACGAGGAGTTCATCGCCGTGCTCCATGACAAAGGCATCCACCACACCTGGCAACTCACCGAGGGCGACCACTCGTGGCCCGTCTGGCGGCGCTACCTCGCGGAGTTTGCCCCGCTGCTTTTCACCGACGCGAAGTAACTCAGACCATCCTTCACCAAGACCGGAACAAAAGAGCGGGGGCTTGGCACGCCGCGCGGGGCTGTGGATGCTGGGTGAACCACATGAAAGCCGCGCGCCTTTTCCCCGCCCTCGTCCTGCTCCTCGGCTGCTGCTCCGCGCTGGCGGAATTGCGCGTGCCGGCTTTCACCGCGTATCTCGATCCCGATGCGAATGGCGCGAAGGTGGGCAAGGAAGGCGTCACAGGCTGGACGAATCCGCAGCAGACAGTGATGTGGTTTGGAGAGTTTAAGGCGGCGGGTAAGGTGGAGGTGTCTGTGGTCATGCGACTGCCGAAGGATGCAGTGTGGCAGTGGCGATTGACGGCCTTGCGAAAGCCGCCTTTTCTTTTGGATGAGATTTCGCAAATGGAAGCAACGGGGACTGACGTGAAGGTGACGGGAACAGGGGAGGCAATGACGGTGAAGTTTGGCGAGTTCAACATCACCTCGCCCGGCTACGTAATAATAAGTCTCTGGCCGAGGGAACATCCGCCCCACCCAACAGCTGATATTTTGGAACTGGTGCTGGATGGCCCAGCGGTGAAGGACGCGCATTTTAACCTCAAGGAGCGGCGCAATGCGGCGAGCGTGCATCTTTCCTACCAGACGCCGAAGGACGCGAAGGTGGACGCTTTCTACTGCGAGGTCACGGCGGTGGACGATCCGGTGGCGACTTACTACATGGCGACGGGATGGAATCGCGGCTACTTCGGCATGCAGGTGAACAGCGCGACGGAGCGGCGGATTATTTTCAGCGTGTGGGACGGCGGGAGCGAGGCGAAGGATCGCAGCAAGGTGGCGGACGAAAACCGCACGAAGCTCGTGGCGAAAGGCGAGGGCGTGAGCGCGGGGGATTTCGGCAACGAGGGCACCGGCGGGCACAGCCATCTCGTGTATCCGTGGAAGACGGGCGAGACGCAGCGTTTTGTCGTCACGGCAAAGCCGGCGGATGAGACGCACACGGTTTATTCCGGCTACTGGTTTCACCCCGAGAAAAAGCAGTGGATGCTGATTTCGAGCTGGAACGCGCCGCAGACCGGCGGCTGGCTGAAGGGGCTGTATTCGTTTTCGGAAAACTTCGGCGGCAGCAACGGCCACATCCGCCGCAAGGCGCTCTACGGCAGCCAATGGCTGCGCACGGACGATGGCCAATGGCACGAGGTCACCGAGGCCAGCTTCAGCCACGACGGCACGGGCCAGGAGGACCGCCTCGACCGTTTCATGGGCGTGGAAAACGGGCGCTTCTTTTTGTCGCACGGCGGTTTCGTGCCGGGCTTCACGAAGTACGGCGAAAAATTCACGCGTCCCGCGACCGGGACGCCGCCGGTGCTCCAGCTTCCCGCGCCGTGACGCTCACGCTGCCGCTTTTTCTCGAGCACTTCGGCGTCTGCGTCGGCGCGATCACCGGCGTGCTCGCGGCGCGCGAAAAGCGCGTCGATCTTTTCGGCGTGCTCGTCCTCGCGCTCGTCACCGCCTTTGGCGGCGGCACGCTGCGCGACCTGCTCGTCGGCGATCTGCCGGTGCGCTGGCTGCGCGGCTCCGGCCTCCTGCTCAATGTCACCACCACCGCACTCGTCACCTTCATCGTCGCCCGCTACCGCAAGCCGCCGCACCGCGCGCTGCTCGTGGCGGATGCGTTCGTGCTGGCGGTCTTTGCGATGATCGGCACGCGCAAGGGCATCACGCTCGGCTTCTCCGCGCCAGTCTGCGTGCTGCTCGGTGTCGTCACCGGCGTCGCCGGCGGCATCATGCGCGACGTCCTCACCGGCGAAGTACCGCTCGTCTTCCGGCGCGAGATTCACCTCTACGCCACCGCCGCGCTGAGCGGTTCCGCGCTCTGCGTGGCGCTGGAATCCGCGAGCCTCGGCGAAACCACCGCCACTCTCGCCGGAGCCGCCCTCGTCCTCGCGCTCCGTCTGGCCGGGATCTACTGGAAACTCTCGCTCCCGCTGTTTGAAACGCGCTCATAATTCAACCTCAGTCCTCTTTTCTCTATGTTCACCGCCTTCCAAGACCACCTCCAGCGGCAGCTCGCCGACATCCGCGCCGCCGGGCTGTACAAAAACGAACGCGTCATCACCACGCCGCAGGACGCGCATATCCGCGTCGCCGACGGATGCGAGGTGCTGAACATGTGCGCGAACAATTACCTCGGGCTCGCGGAGCATCCGGCGGTGATCAAAGCCGCCCACCATGCGCTTGACCGGCGCGGTTACGGGATGGCGAGTGTGCGGTTCATTTGCGGCACGCAGGACATCCACAAAGAGCTCGAAGGCGCACTCAGCGCGTTCCTCGGCACGGACGACACGATCCTGTATTCGTCCTGCTTCGACGCCAACGGCGGCCTCTTCGAGACGCTGCTCGGCGCGGAGGACGCGATCATTTCCGACGAGCTGAACCACGCCTCGATCATCGACGGCGTGCGGCTCTGCAAAGCGGCGCGCTACCGCTACAAAAACAACGACATGGCCGACCTCGAAGCGAAGCTGCGCGAGGCGCGGGAGAAGGGCGCGCGCTTTACCATGATCGCGACCGATGGCGTCTTCTCGATGGACGGCACGATCGCGGACCTGCGCGGTGTTTGCGACCTCGCGGACAAATACGATGCGCTCGTGATGGTGGATGATTCGCACGCGGTCGGGTTCATCGGCGAGCGCGGGCGCGGCACGCCGGAGCACTGCGGCGTGACGGGCCGCGTGGACATCCTCACCGGCACGCTGGGCAAGGCGCTCGGCGGCGCGAGCGGCGGCTACACCAGCGGGCGGCGCGAGATCATCGAGCTGCTGCGGCAGCGTTCGCGGCCGTACCTTTTTTCCAACACGCTCGCGCCGTCCATCGTCGGCGGCTCGCTCGC
>JANXSB010000287.1 GCA_025352865.1 Chthoniobacter sp.
GAACTGCCGCAGTTCTGGAATGTGCTCAAAGGCGAGATGAGCCTCGTCGGGCCGCGCCCCGAGCGCCCGGAACTGATCCACAATTTCAAACACGAAATCCCGCACTACAACGCGCGGCACAATGCCAAACCCGGCATCACGGGCTGGGCGCAGGTCAAGGGCCTGCGCGGCGACACCGACCTCACTGAGCGGATCAACTGCGACCTCTGGTATCTGGAAAATTGGAGTCTGTTCCTGGATTTCCAGATTCTCGCGATGACGTTTTCCAATAACAAAAATGCCTGTTGAAACGACGGTTCAAACCACCACCGATTCTCCCCCAGACATTCAATATCTTCCTTCGGGCGAAGCCTGGGGACGATACCGGCAGTTCCTCGTCGAGCTGATTATCAAGCACGGGTGCAAGTCCGTATGCGAGATCGGCGGCGGGGCGAACCCTTGGCTCCCGATCGAATTCGTGGAGGAGCACGGGATCGATTACTTGATCGTCGATATTTCCGAGGAGGAGCTGGCGAAGGCCGACAACCGCTACCGGAAACTGGTGCTCGACATTACCAAGCCCGTCCAAGGCGAACTGCCCGCCTGCGATTTTGTCTTCTCGCGGATGCTCGCCGAGCACGTCAGCGATCCGCTCAATTTTCACCGCAATATCTACAACATCCTCAAGCCCGGCGGCCTCGCGTTTCACTATTTTCCCACGCTCTTTGCGCCACCTTTCGTCCTGAATTATCTCCTGCCGGAAAGGCTCTCGTATTGGCTGCTGGAGCGGGTGCAGTCCGGTCGTGAGCGCGGCGGCAAACGCTCGAAGTTTCCGGCGTTTTACCGCTGGTGCCGCGGGCCGCTGCGCTCCCAGATCGCGCGCTTCGAGCGGCTTGGCTACCAGATCGTCCACTACCACGGTTTTTTCGGGAACGAAGGCTACTACAAGCGCTTCCGTCCCCTCGCTGCGCTCGACCGCTGGGCGACCGCGTACCTCTGCCGCCACCCGTGGCCGGTGCTCACGAGCTACGCCTACCTCGTGGTCAGGAAATAACGGGTTGCCGCGCCGGGGTTTATTCCGGCGACGCTGGAACTGAGTTTTCGCCCTCGTGGCAAGCCGGCTCGGAAGCGCCCGGCACCGCCGCCGGGCCCAGGGCTTGGCGGGCGGATTTTCGCGGCCTGAAAAAAGGCCGGTCGCGCAGATCCATCATCGGTTTTTCAAAGAACCGGAAGAGCAGCGCGGAGAGTGCAAAGACCGCGGCCAGCCAGACGCCGCCCTTGACCGGCAGCCAGCGGTTGTCGGGGAAAAAATGCTTCCAGCAGGAGGAGATTAAAAACATCAGCGGCGCGTGGCAGAGGTACATCGAATAAGACCAGCGGCTGATCCGCGTGACCGCAAAACAGAACGCTCCGCCCCGCGTCCGAACCTCGCAAAACCACGGCAGCAGCAGCATGCAGCCGAGCGACGTGACGGGAAAAAGCCCCGCGCGCAGGAAGGCGTGATCGACCAGGAACTGATCGGAGTCCGGCACCATTTGGAAAAAGAAGAACACGCCTGCGAGCAGCGCGAGACCGGGCCAGACGAGCGGGCGCAGGCGCGGCCACCAGGCGGGGTGGAAAAAGCTGACCGCCGCCGCGGCGACGCCGTACATCACCGAGTCCAGGCGCAGGAGGACGATCTTTCGCAGCCCGTCGTCCCAGTCACCCGCGGACTGCTGGAGCGCGCGCAGGAGCACGGGCGCGAGCGCGAAAAAGAGGATCGCCAGCCAGACCGCGCGCGCTTTGTGCCGCAGGCTCCGGAGCAGAAAAAACAGGACGGCGGGGAAGGTGAGATAGAACCATTCCTCGACCGCGAGGCTCCACGAGATGCCGAAAAATTTCGGCATCGGCTCCGCGAGATTCTGGAGGAAAACGAGGTACGATCCCACTGGCGGCGGCGAGCCGGGCGGCTCGGCGAAACCGGGAAAGAAGAGCCAGAGCGCGGCGTTCAGAGCGACGAAAAGGAAATAGTTCGGCAGCGTGCGGAACCACCGGCGCAGCCAGAAGCTGCGGAGATCCGCCGGGGCAAAGGAGCCCGCGTCCCCGATCGCGCGGAGCAGAATCCCGCCGATCAGAAACCCGCTCAAAACGAAGAACAGCTCGACTCCGAAATACGCGCCGGTCTGGAGCGGCAGGCGCAGGCTGTTGTGCATCGAGGCCTTGGCCAGCCCATGCGCCAGCAGCACGAGCCCGATGGCCGCCGCCCGCAGGATGTCCAAACCAAAATTGCGCGCCGGATGGTTTTGCATTGGGAAATTCAGGCCGCCGGATTTGCGGAACGCGGCGTCGACCGGCCGTCATAGAGCTGCCAGTTGCGGAAGCAAAGCGCGACCATGACCGAGAAGGAAGTGAAGGTGACGGTGTCGAATGAGGCGCTCATCGAGTTGCCGAAGATAGCGATCAGCATGCCGACGGCGGCCCCGGTTTGCAGCACGTCCTTTTCCCCGAGCTCCGCCCCTGAGCGGCGGATGACGAAGACGCCGCGCGCGGTTTTTCCGAGGCGCAGCAGCACCCCGAAAGTCAGGATGCACGCGCCGGAGATGCCGGGGATGCCCGCGTCCACCCACGCCTGGAGGTAGAGATTGTGCGCGTGCGTGTAGATGAGGTTGTCGTAGCTCCACCCCGGGCCTTTGCCGAGGAGCGGACTTTCCTCGATGACCCCGATCGCCTGGTTCCACGCGTCCTCGCGCTCGTCGATGGATTTCGCGCCCCGCGGGTCGAGCACGGCGGTTTCCACGACCTTGGCCTCGCGCGGCGCGAACTGCTGCAGCACTCCGAAACCGGCCACCGCGGCGAGAGCTGCCGCGACCGAGAGGCCGCTGATGATGAGCACGGTTTTGGAAAAAGCGCGCGCATTCCCCAGCGAAGCGATGAGCGATGCCAGGACGAGTCCCGCCGGCAGGAGCACGATGTTCGTCTTCGAGAGCGACTGAAAAAGCGTCAGCACGTAAACGCCTAGCACGGCGATGCCGAGCAGCCGGAGCAGCCATTTTTTGGAAAGCAGAAAGCAGATGAGCAGCGGGGCCGTGCTGGCCGTCACGATGCCGTACTGATTCGGGTGGCCGAGGAAGGCGCCGTAACGCCCGCTGCCGGCGATGGCGACGGGGATGGGTGCGCCCGCGCGCGCGGCCTCCACGCACAGGGCCACAAAAACCGCGCCCGCAAAAATCCCGTACACCGCGATCATCGGGCGGACGCCAAAGCTGCTCTGCGCGACGTGCAGCACGAGGATCGCGAGCACCGGCAGCAGCCAGCGATCCATGTAGAGCAGCACTTGGAAAGTCAGCGGCCCGATGGACGGATGCAGTGCGCCACCGAGCACGAGCAGCGCCAGCCCCACGGCCGTGAGGAAGGTCGCAAAATCCCTGTGCCAGAGCGCGGGTATGCGGCCTTGGTTTTGCACGAGGATCATCAGCCCCGCGAGCGTGCCCGCGCCGGTGAGCAGCATTTGCAGCATCACGACCGAGATGATCGGCTCGGACTTGAGCTCCTGCTTGATGCGGCCCACCCACACGAAAGCGCCGATGACGAAGAGCAGCGCGGTCACGGCGTAACGCATGATCTGGGAGCTGGCGGCAGTGGCGGTTCTCATGATGCGGGCTCCGGCTCGCCGCGGTAAATCGCGAGCAGGTGATCGATGCAGCGCTCCGGGTCGAAATGGACGGCGGCGAGCTCGCGGTGATTGCTCGGGCGGCTTGCCGTGCGATCCGCGATCCAGGCTTCGATCGCGCGCGCAAAGCCGTCCGCGTCCTCCGGTGGCGCGCTCCAGCAGTGCGAAAGCCCGAGCTTTGGAAAATCCGAAAAGCCCGGCCCCGTACTGAGGATCAGCGGCAGATCGCAGGCCAGCGCCTCGATCGCGGCCACCGGCAGACCTTCGTAGCGCGAGGGCAGAATGAAGGCATCGCACGCCGCGAAAAACTTTTCCGGCTCCGCGAGAAAAGGCAGCCGCGTCACGCGATTCCCGATGCCGAGCTGTGCGGCCAGCGCGGCGATTTCCGGCTCCAGCTCGCCGCGTCCGAGATGCAGCAGATGCAGTTCGCGATGCTGCCGCAGCACCGGCGCCGCCGCGCGGTAGAGCGTCTGCGGATCCTTTTGAAAACACAGCCGCCCGAGCGAGCCGAGTACCACCGCCTCCTCCGGTACACCCGCGGCGCGGCGCGCGGCGGCGCGCATTTCCGCATCCGCGCGGCGGAAGCGGGATCTGTCCACGCTGTTGAAAAGCACGCGGAGCCGCGTCTCCGGGATGCCGAGTTGGTGAACGGCGAAACGCCTTTCATCCACGGAGCACGAAACCGTCGTGCCGATTTTTCCGAAGAGCCGCTCGATGCCGTTGTAAAGCGTGGCGTTTCTGCCGGGCGACGGGACGAGGCCGTAGTAGGCGTGCGGGCTGTAGAAAAAACGCGCGCGAATGCCGAGCAGCGCGAGCGTGCGTCCGAGCACGCCGGCCTTTGAGCTGTGCGCGTGGATCACGTCCGGCCGCACGCGCCGCGCCAGCGCCCAGAGCCGCGCCAGCGCCAGCGCATCGCGCGGCGTCGGTGCGTTGGCGACCGCGAGGTTCAAGGTCTCGCCGCCGCCCGCCGCCACGCGCTCGACGAGCTTGCCGAGCGGCGGGCTGCTCCGCCGGTCGGAGTAGGCGAGATGCACGCGGTGGCCGCGCTCGAGCAGTCGGCCCGTCAGCCGCTCGACGATGCGGAAAACGCCGTCGAGCCCCGGCTCGGAGATGAACAGAATGTTCATGCGCGCGCTCATGCGGCCGGGCCGAGCAGCTCCTGCGCGAGCCGCGCGGCGATGGTTGCGGGATCAAATTGCGTGCGCGCCCGCTCCTCCCCGCGCCGGCCCATTTCCCGCCGCCGCGCGGGATCGCCGAGCAGCTCGATGAGCGCGCGGGCGAGCGCGTCCACATCGCCCTCCGGGATGAGCCGCCCGTCCACGCCGTCCTCGATCAAAAAGCGCGGGCCGCCCGTGGCGAAGGCGACCACCGGCTTCGCGTGTGCCCACGCCTCGATGATGATGCGCGAAAAAGTCTCCGGCCCCGGCCGCAGCGAAAGCGATGGCACGACGAGCAGCGCGGCCTCGGAAAAAACGGGCGCGAGATCGCTCTGGTAGCCGCAGAAACGCACCGCCTTTTCGAGTCCGAGTTCCTGCACCAGCGCGCGCAGTTCCGCCGCATAGTCCGGCTCCACGTCGTCGCCGAAAATCCGCAGTTCCGCGGCGGGAAATGCCGCGCCGATCTGCACCCACGCGCGGATCAGCAGATGCAGCCCTTTCCACCGCGCCAGCCGCGCGCAGGCGGCGACGAAAAGCGGCGGCTCCGCGTGCGTTTCATCGGCGCGCGAGATCGTGCCGAGGCGCACGGCATTCGGCAGCGCCAGCAGCCGGCGCGGCGCGACGAGTCCCCAGCGGCGGTAGCGCGCATCCTCGAAGACCGCCGCGGACGGCGCGAGATAGAGCGCGCGGGGCAGCACCCGCAGCACGAGCCAGAGCAGGTAATAATTGAAATCGCGCAGGAAAATCCCCACGGGCGCGGGCGTGGGAAAACCGGCGAGGCCGGCGAAGGCGAGCAGGAACGAGCCCTTGTGGCCATTGGTCAGAACGGCATCCGGCGCATCCTCGCGCCAGCAGCGGCGCAGCGTTTGCAGCGCGCTCCAAATGGCGCGCGGCGAGTTGCCCTTGGGCATGCGCGTGAGCGTGAGGCGCGGCCCTTCGTGGCGGCGGAGCTCGTCGTGGTGCCGGTCATTTTCCACGAATACGCGGAGCCGCGCATGCTCCATGAGATGCGGGATGAGCGTGGCGATGCTCTGCTCCGCGCCGCCGGTCTCGCGCATGTTCGAGAGGATGAAAAGCACGCGTTCGCTCATGGTCGGCAGGGGCCGTTGGCGAGGACTTCGGCAAAGGCGGTTTCGGTTTGTTCGAGGATGCGGTCGATGGTGTAACGCGCGCGCACCGTCTCCACGCCGGCGGCGGCGAGGCGCTGCGCGAGCGCGGGATCGTCGAGCGCGCGCGCCATCTGCGTGGCGAGTTCGGCGGGTTCGTTTTTGCGATAGATGAGTGCGGAAACCTCGGGCACGGCGACCTCGAGGAGCGAGCCGTCGTCCGCGCCAATGAGCGGCGTGCCGCAGGCCATGGACTCGATGATCGTGCTCGAAAACGGCTCGCCATAAACCGACGAAAAAATAAACGCCGTGGCGTTCCGCATGTGCGCGAGGACTTCCGCGCGGCTGAGCTGGCCGAGAAAAGCGACGCGCTCTCCGACCGCCTCGCGCGCGATCTGCGCATCGAGCTGCGCCTGGTAGTGCGGCCGGTTCGAGAGGCCGCCGAACTCGATTTTCCACGCCAGCTCCGGACGCTGGCGCAGGAGCAGGCCGGCGGCGGCGATGACGTTGTGGATGCCCTTTGTCGGGTCGATCCGCCCGGCGAGAAAAAACACCGGCGGCTGCGTCCGCTCACGCGCGCCGTCCGCGGCGAGCGGAAAATCAATGCCGCGCGAAATGACGAATGGGCGCTGCGGACGCAGCCCTTTTTTCGCGCAGTCGTCGCGGAGAAATTCGCTGACGAAAGCGATGTGCCGCGTGTCGATTTCGTGCTCCATGCGCCACCATTTTCCCGCCAACAGGCGCAGAGAAAGCGCGTAGCCGGGGATGGTGCGCGGCATGTGGTGCAGGTGCTCGGCGAGATAGTTGTCGCCAGCGTGCCAGAGCATCGGCACGCCGCGGCGGACGAGCGGTTCCACGAGCGCGAGCCCCACGCGGTGCAGGCCGAAAATGTAGGCGAGATCGTATTCGTGCCCGGCGAGATGCCGCTCCAGCGCAAAGCGGTTTTCGCCGCCGACCGTGGTGCATTCCACGCGCAGGAAAATGCGCTCGATGTAGCGCCACCACGTCCGGCTTTGGCTCACGGGCACGAAGCGAAAGATGCGATGCACCCACACGGGATCACCGCGTTCGCCGGTGAAACTCGGGCGGTAGGCGCTCGTCGCGAAATCCACCGCGTGCCCGCGCGCCCGCAGCGCGTGGGCGAGCTGGAAGGCGCGCAGCTCAAAGCCGCCGTCGTAATCGGGCGGGCACTTGTTGCTCAGGACGAGGATGCGGAGCGGGCGGGACATCAAGGCTGGGTCGTCGGCTGCGGGCCGGCGAGCGCATGCCGGCCATCGCTGGCTTTAGCGTGCGCGCCGATGTCTTTGGAAAGCGCGGGCAGATCTTTCACCGCCACGCCGCCGCCGAGCGCGGGGCTTTTTTCCTGGAGCGAAAAAATTCGGCGCGCCGGATCGCGGAGGCCGAGCTTCGCGGCGTCGTCCACCGCCTTGCCGTGCGCCCCGGCGAAGCGCGTGCCGGGGCCCTTCGCGTCTGGCAGGCCGGGGGCCGCGAGGTTGCCGTCGAATTCCATTCCCGAGAGATCGGCGGCATCGTGATAGCGCTCGGGTGTGAGGCTGCGGGTGAC
>JANXSB010000028.1 GCA_025352865.1 Chthoniobacter sp.
CCCCGCCTTTGGCACGCGCCGGATTTGCCAGAGGTCGGCGCCGCCCTGTCCGCCAGCACGCCAGGAGGTGAAGTAGAGCGTGTGGCCATCGGGCGACAGCGCCGGATACTCGACGGCGTCGCCGTCCTTCACCGGCAGCTCAAGCTGCCGGGCCGTCCATTGGCCGCTCGCGTCCTCGACTGCCACGTAACTATGGGCGGGCGATTTCGGGCCTTTACGGGAGAAAAGGATCGTCCGCTGGTCTGACGTGAACCTTGGGCCAGATTCGAACAATGCGGTGTTCACACCACGGCCGAGATTCTCGGGGTTTTCCCATGGCGCATCGGGCGATTTGCGGCGCGCGCGCCAAAGGTCGGCTCCGCCCTCGCAAGGCTGTCGGTATGCGTTGAAGAGCAAGGTAAGCCCGTCGGGCGAGAGGGAAGGGTCGGATTCATGATCATCGGTGCCATTCACCGGCGGGCCGAGATTGACCGGCGGTTCCCACGGCGAGCTGCGAGTGCGCCGGCGGGACTGGTAGATGTCGGCCACCCCGCGCTGATTCGGTCCCGCCCAGGAGTGGTAGAGCAGCGTGAGGCCATCTCCGCTGAGCGATGGGCCGCCGCATTCCTTGCCCACCGAGTTGAGCGCATGAATGGGCACCGCCGGGCCAAACGGCTCATCCACGCTCTGGCGGCGGCTTTCATAGAGTCCTGCCTCCGCACTGCGATTGGAATTGAACACGAGGATCAGTCCATCGTCCGAGAGCGCCAGCCGAGACTCATCCTGCGGGCTGTTGACGTTCGGGCCGAGGTTCTCCGGCTTCGACCATTCGTAATCGGGCGAGGTGAGAAGCTCGGCGATGCTGCCGGGGGCGGGAGCTTTGGGTGCCGGCGACTTGTCGGCGGTGGCGGGCGCAGCAGCCGACAGGACGCAGCGAAAGCCGTAAGAGGCGGTGCGACCCGACGGAACCTGGCAGCGCTGCGTCGCAAGCAGATCGCGACGGTCGGAGCCATCCCACGCCGCGCCCCGCAACACCCGGTTATTCTGCTCTGCGTTAGACCAGTCCTCGCACCACTCCGACGCATTGCCGCCAAGGTCGAACAACCCAAAGCGATTCGCCGGAAAACTCCCCACTGGCGCCGTCTTGACATAACCATCGCGGTAGCCCGTGAGCACGCCCTTGATCCACGAATACTTCCCCGCCGCCAAGGCCGGCTGCAGCTCTTCGCCGGCATAGTTCCCAGCCCGCTCCGGCGGTGGCCATGCGCTGCCCCACGGGAAGACATCCCACATCTTCTGATCCTTGTCCGCGGGTGTCTTCGCCGCGTCCTCCCGCTCCCCGATGCCCACCGCGCAGCTCCACTCGTGATCGCTCGGCAGCCGATACATTTCGTTCGCGCCCAGCCGCCCTGCCGACCGCTCCCGCGCCGTCAGCCACGCGCAGAACGCCGTAGAGTCCTCCCAGTTCACGCTCACCGCCGGATGCGTGGCTTCCTGCGAGTCCATCTTCTGCCACTCGCGCTTCGTCTCCTTCGCAAACACTTCGTAGTCCTGCACCCGCGTTTCCCAAATGCTGAAGAGCACGCGCTGCCCGCCCGTCGGCCCGCCGGTGATCGGCACGGGGACGAACTTCATCCCCAGCGAATTCACGAATGGCGCGTCCTTGCTCGCGGTGGCAACGGTGACGGACGCCGATGGAACCGCAATTTGGCCCGCGCTCGCTGCTTCGAGTTCGCCGTATTCGACCTTCTTGATGCGGGCTGTGGAAACCGTTTCCTTGCATAAGAAAAGTTCCAAGGTGCCTGTCGTCAGGGTGGTGTCCCGAGCACGCGCCGTCTCCTTGCCATCCAGCCACAAGCTGAGCTGGTCTCCTTGCGCAGCGAAGACAAGCTCATGCGCGTCCTCCGGCACGTAACCGGTTCCCAACTTAAATGGGCTCGTCAGGTCCGTGAACTTGTTGGTCGCCGGGTCGTACAAGTTGAGGTACGCGTGCGTCAGAACTCCACCACTGTAAGCCTTGCCAGACTTGCGCACGTACACGTCAACGCGGTTTGAAAACACAACCCGGACGGCGACGTCGCGAAAGTTTCTGTTGCCTCCCAAATGTGCCCAGAAATACTTGGTCGGCACCAGCCACTCGCCATCAGCCACTAGGGAGCCGTCTTTCAAGGCCCCGCGAATATGCTCCGTGGCATCAATCCACACGCGGGGTTGCGGGTAGGTGGCGGCGGTGGACGCGGGGGCCAAGGCTGGCGTGGAAGGCGGGGCTTTGTCGCCACCCGCTTTTCCGCCGCCTCCACCCTCGGATGTTTGCGCGGCTCCGGCAGGATCACGGGCGCTGGCTTTCGCGGCGGCGCGCTGCGCGGCGAGGATTTGCGCTTTGGTCAGAGGCTCGGGCTTTGGCCAAAATACGAAGGTGAGCACCACGAGGATGAGCACGCCGGCGGCGATCGCGCCATAAAGCAGACCTTTCGATCGTGGACGCCCGGCGGGCGGCGCGACGATCAATGGCGCGGTCACTTCCTCAACCGCGTGGCGGGGCGGCGGGGCGAAGGCTTCCGGCGAATGGCCCACCGGATCGATCTGCGCCCACACGCTGTCGATTTGCCCGAGCAATTCCGCGTAGCTCGCGGGCCGTTCGTTCCGCGATTTCTTCAGCATCCGCCCGACCAGCCGGACCAGCGGCACCGGGCACTGCGGCCACACTTTCAAGATCGCCGGCAGGGGCGCGTCGAGATGCTGCCGGATGATGGTGATGGCATCGCCGCCCTGATAGGGCAACTGGCCGGTGAGCATCTGGTAGAGCGTGCAGCCGAGGCTGTAGATGTCGGCGCGGAAATCGAGTTCGCGGTCGCCGCGGGCCTGCTCGGGGCTCATGTAGTGGGCGGTGCCCATCATCGTGCCGGTCTGCGTGAGGCCGGTGGAGTGGCTGCCGAGGGTCTTGGCGAGGCCGAGGTCGCCGAGCTTGATCGCCCCGTCGGCGGCGAGGAAAATGTTCGAGGGTTTGATGTCGCGATGGATCAACTGCGCGCTGCGCCAGCCGTAGTCCAGGGCGCGGGCTACTTCCGTGCAGACGCGCAAGGCGTCCGGCGCGGTCAGTGCGCCGTCGCGTTTCAGCCTGCGTCCGAGATCCTCGCCCTCGACTAATTCCATGGCGATGAAGTGGCACCCATCCGCTTCACCCGCCGCATAGACGCCGACGAGATTCGCATGCCTCAGCCCCGACGCCACCCGGGCCTCGCGGCGGAAGCGCGCCACGGCATCCTCGTCGCCGACCATTTGCGCGGGGAGGATTTTCAAGGCGACCTGCCGGTCGAGCGAAACCTGCCGGGCCTGATAGACCGCGCCCATGCCGCCCTGCCCGAGTTTCGCCGTGATCTCAAAGTCGCCGATGATTTCCCGCAGCGGCTCGTAGGCCGGTGGCAGGATCGATCCACTGTCCGAGGGCCGAGGCATCCACTGGGTCGCGCCCTCCGGTGGGGGCTGAGGATCGGGTACTTCTGGCATTTGTGCGGACGGAAATAACGCAGACAACGCGAACTGGCGAGGGGAATGCCCGCTCATCCACGGATTGGAATGGCTCGTGAGTTTCCGTTTGTAAATGCAGTCGGCGGGCGAATAGTCCCCGCCATGCAAACTCTGCAGCTCCTGGG
>JANXSB010000033.1 GCA_025352865.1 Chthoniobacter sp.
CATCTCCATCCCCCTTTGGTCCGCCGACCTTTTCGACGTAATCGGACCACGGCTTCAGCGATTGGACGCAATGCGCCCATTCTACGACGGCGGCGAACGCAGCCATCTGTCCCGCGCCGTTGACGAAGCCAAAGTGCAGCAACAGATCCCCGGTTTCCAAAGGCTCGATTCCAACTCTGTTGAACGTGAACAGAACCGGATACTGCGGCTTATCGATCAGCAGATCGACCGTCGCGGATGCCCTTTTTTTCTTCTCTGATTGCGGGGGGGTAAACTGGCGCGGAGACGGCATACAGGAAGGGTTAGCAGGCGGCGTGCTGCTCTGCCACCCATATTTGCTGGCATGGACGGCGGCTCGGTGCGGCAGCGCATCGCGGCGGGCGGGCTGCCGCTGGACCCTCCGACGGGATAGGTCGCAATCCGCAGCCACCTATCTCCAGCAGCAGCAGCGGACCGGACCATGGGGATTCTTCGTCGGGGAGTTCGGAGGAACCGTCGTCGAGCAGTTCGGAGGGGTCGTCGAGCAGCTCCAGTGAGGCGGAATCGAGCAGTTCGTCGGCCTGAGGCGCGCGAGTTTTGCCGGGGAAATATGTGACCCAACATGGCAGCGCGCAGGATGACGCTTTAATGCGGATGCGCCGCTTTGCAGAGGTATTGCCTCCAACCATCGGACTCCGCCGCGGCCTTGATGACACGATTCCGCCCGATGAGGAACGACCGCATGTAGCGCGTGAGAAAGAGGAAGTCGGCCATGCGCCCGAGGATGCCGAGTGGTGACTCGAAGGTGAACACATCGCGCATGATCGTGCCGCTCGCCGACGACTCGAAATAGTGGTGATGCTCCATGCGCCGGAACGCACCGTGAAGCATCGCGTCGGCGAAATGAGTCGGGCGCTCGAAGGCGGTGATACGGACGGTGAGCGACTGCCAGACGCCGAAATGCCTCGCGCGCCAAGTCACCTCCTGCCCGGCGCCGATCAGCCCGGAAGTAACCCCGCCGACCGCGCGCTCGCCGGTGCCGTCCGTCGAATCCGTATGCAGGTCGATGCTTCGGGCTAGGTCGAAGACCCGCTCAACCGGAGCGGCAATGTCAGTGAAGAGTTCGATGACCGGCATCGCGGCTTCGACTTGGTGGGCGCGCCGCCGTTCGCCCTACTGCGTCTCCACCGTGCCGATGAAGAGCCCGAGCTGGTCGCGGTACTCGTCTTTCCCCTGCCCGGCCTGGATGAGGAGGTCGCGGCCCTGCGCGTCCTTGCCGTTGAAGAAGGCGAAGACGCCGAGATACCACGCGCGGTCGGCCAGCTTGTCGGGCGGGTAGTTGGCGCGGAGAAAGGACTGGCCCATGGCGTAGATGCAGTCGTTCGAGAGGTCCGTCCACGGCACCGGCACGGAGCCGAATTGCGAGACGATCTCGACCTGCGTGTCATTGGCGCGGTGCGCGCCGCCGGCCATTTGCAGGCCGTTCTTTTTCACCAGCGGCACGGCGTAGCCGATGCCCGTGATGTCGGCGATGAGGGTGGCTTTGAAACGCGCGAGCCACTCGGTTTTTTTCATCATCACCGCGTGCAGTTTCCTGCCGGATTCGCTATGCACATTCGTGGCCTTCACCGCGGCGTAGGCCTCCGTGTAGCGGAACTGCCCGCAGAGCGCCACGAGCTTGGTCTTCATCTCCGCGAGCGCTTTCTGATCCGCCGCTTCCATCGCGGTCATCTGCCCCGCCAGCTCCTCCTTTTCCTTCGCGATCTTTTCCCGGAAGTCCGCCGTCATCGCGTCGAGCTTCGCCGCGAGCGCGCCGGGTTTGGTCAGCTTCGCCTTGGCCGCCTCCACCGCCGCGAGCGCCGTCTCGCGTCCGGCCAAAGTGTCCGCGCCCTTCGCGGCCCCGGCGGCTTTTGCGTAGGCCGCGTAGTCCGCGGCGAAGGGCGCAGCCAGCGCCTTGTATTCCGCCACCCACGCGGCTTTCGCCGGGAATGCGGCCTCGCCGAATTGCCGGAAAAGCGGCCCCGCGTTTTCAAAGTCCTCCATCGCCCAATCCTTCGCCGCGCAGACGAGCAGCGCGATCGCCTCCTCGCCCTCCGGCTCCAGTGCTTGCACCGCAGCCGCCGGCACCGCCGCGTCCGACGCCGCGAGCTTCGCCGTGCTGACAAAAAAGTTCGCCAGCCGCTGCTCCGTCGGATCGGTGGAAAAATTCCCGCGCCCTTCGATCTTCGCAAAATCCGCGCGCCCTTCCTCCACGCGGCCCGCCAGAAACTCCGCGAGGCCCGCGTGCAGCGTGATCCAGTTCAGCCGCGGCTGCGGCACATTGGGCAGCGCCTCCAGCGCGCGGAAGGCCGCCGCCGCCTTCGGCCCGTCGCTCCCCGCCAGCAGCATGCGTGCGGCCTGATATTTCCCGTCGATCCCCCCGCCGCCATGCGCCTCCTCCTCGATCTCCTCGGGCGTCCGATGCAGCCACCGCTCGCGCATTTTGAACACCCCCAGCCCCACCGCCACCACGAGCACCACGACCACATAAGTCACCCAGCTCATGTCCTTCTCCGGCGCGTTCGCCGCCTCCTCTTCGGCCAGTTCGGCCGCCTCTTCCTCCTGCGCCGCAGCCACCACCTCATCGCGCGCAAACTCCAGCGCTTCGATCAGCTCCTCGTACGTCTGAAACCGATCCGCCGGATCGAACTTCAGCGTCTTATCAATCGCGAACGCCGTCGCCGCCGACACCTCCGGCAGCACCGCGCGCAGGCTCGGCTCCTTGCGCTTTATCTCCAGCAGCACCTTCATCTGATTCGTCTCCACCTCGCACGGCGCCACGCCCGTCAGCGCGTGGAAAAGCGTCGCGCCCAGCGAGTAGATGTCGCTCCGCAAATCCTCCGGCTTGTCGTCCAGCTTCTCCGGCGCCACGTACGCCGGCGTGCCCCACACCTCGCCCATTACCATGCCCGCGTGCTCCATCAGCACCGCCAGGCCGAAGTCCACGATCTTCGCCGTGTGCGCGTTCGCGAAAAGAATGTTCCCCGGCTTCACATCCCGGTGAATCAGCCCGCGCCCCAGCGCCGCGTTCAGCCCCTGCGCGATCTGGATGCCCGTGGTCAGCGCCTGCACCTCCGGCACCCGCTCCTCCTGCGCCAGCAGATCGTCCAGCGACCCTTTGTCCACCAGCTCCATCGCGATATACACCAGCCCATGATCCACCCCCGTGCTGTACACCTTCACCACATGCGGATGATTGATCGACGCCGTGATCGCCGCCTCCTTCGCAAACTGCGCGATGAACTCCGGGTTCCCGCTCTGCTCCTTCTGCAAAAGCTTCAGCGCCACCTGCCGCCCGAGATTCTGGTCGAGCGCGCGGTACACCGTCCCCATCCCGCCCGACCCGAGCTCCTCCTGCAGCTCGAAATGATCGAACTGCCGCCGCACCCGCATCGCCCCGCCGCACGTCGGACAGTGCATCAGCTTGAACGGCTCCTCCCCCGCCACGTCGATCAGCGCCCCGCACGTCGGGCATTCCTGGATGAGATTGTCTGGAGATTCGGCCATGAAAAGGTGCGGACTTTAGCAGCCGGGAAAACCGCCCGCAAGGAGATGAGGTGTGAGGGATGAAGGATGAGGTATGAAAGGCAGGGCTTTGCTCCGTCTTCATACCTCATCCTTCATCCCTCATACCTCTCCCGCCGCCCCGTCAGCGGATGCGTGAAAGCGATGCGCCCCGCACTCATCTCTACCTCCCCCTGCGCAAACTGCGGCTCCATCATCCGCGCGAAATGCCGCGTCCGCGCATACACCACCAGCCCGCGCACCTCCTCCGCGACCTCGTGCATCGGACGCGGACTTTCCGGCGCGTAAAGCCCGCTCAGAAACCATCGCAGCGTGTGCCGCTCATACCCTCCGCCGGGGTGCATCGGCAGCCCCGCCGGCTTCCGCACCACAATCACCGCCTCGTCATCATGCACAATTCGGATGTCCGCATCCACCACCGGTTCCGCGTCCGCGGAAACCACCCGCACGTAACGCTCGCCAGCGCGCACCACATCGCCCGCTCCCACAGCCCAGCCGAGTTCATGCAAGACGCATCCCACCGCGCACACCCGCACCCATTCCTCGTGCAGCACATTCGGGAAAATGCGCCCCAGCGCCTCCGCCATCGTCAGCCCGTCGCAAGCTGCCGGAATCTTCACCGGCCTGCGCTTCTCGTACGGCTCCCCCGCCGGCAGCGGCACCGTCAGCCGACGCAGCGCCGCATTCCGCGCCGCCAGCTTTTGCGCCGTTTCCTCCCCCGCCGCCTCATGGCAAAAAGGACAAGCCTTTCCCTCCTCGAAGCGCACATCCCGCCGATCCATCGGCGTCAGCGGTACCTGGCAGCGGAAGCACTGCCCCGCCTCCGACTCCCGCAGCGCCGCGTCCACACCCACGCGCTGATCGAAGACGAAACACTCCCCCTCGTAATGCGCCCCGCCGCACACCTCGAAGTATTTCAGAATCCCCCCATCGAGCTGGAAAATCTGCCGGAACCCCGCGCGCTCCATGAACGGCCCCGCCTTCTCGCACCGGATTCCGCCCGTGCAAAACATCACCACCGGCTGCTCCTTCATCTCCGCCGGAAGCTGCGCCACCGCCTCGGGAAACTGGCGAAAAGTGTCGATCCCCACCGACCGCGCGCCGCGGAAAGTGCCGAGCTTCACCTCATACTCATTGCGCGTGTCGAGCAGCGTCACCGGCCTCCCCTCATCCAGCCACTGCTTCAGCGTCGCCGCGTCCACCTTCGCCGACGGCCTCCGCGCCGGATCGATCCCCTCCACGCCAAACGCGATGATCTCCTTTTTGATCTTCACGAGCATCCGCGCAAACGGCTGCTCCGCGCTCTCGCTAAATTTCGGCGTGAGCCCCGCCAGACCCGGCACCGCACGCAACTCCGCGACCAGCCCGTCGATCTCCACCCGCACGCCCGCCACGAAAAGATTGATGCCCTCCGTGCTCAGCAAAATCGTCCCTCTTAATCCACCCTTCACGCATCGCGCCAGCAACCGCTCGCGCAGCGGCTCCAGCCCATCGAGCGGGGCAAATTTGTAGGCGGAGATATTGGTGATGGCAGGCATCGGGAAGCGGCGCGTGAAAATGGAGCGACCCATCCGCAAAACAAGCCCGAACCCGCGCCGCCGGTCGGTTAAAATACCCCGTCATCCTGAGCGAAGCTTCGGCTTCGCGGCGCACTCGCGTTGACACCGCGCGAGTAGCATGAATGTCGAAATCAATCAGCCTCTCGTCCGCAAACGCGAACTCGCCAAGACGCTCGGCATCTCGCCGCGCACCGTTGATGCCTGGGTCGCGCAAGGCATCATTCCCTACGTCGCGCCGAGTTGTCGGCTGCACCTGTTCGATCCGGTGCAGGTGCGGCAGGTTCTCGTCGCGCGCTTCGGTTTCAAACCCCGCGAGTAGCCATGAAGCGCCGGGCCAAAAATGAGCCGGCCACCTCTCGCGAGGTGGCCGGTCATGATGAATACCTATCGAAGTGCGGAATTCTCCACTCGGAGGTCCGCACATGAATGTGGCTGTCAACGGAGCAGCCGTCGTGCGTCCGGGCATTAGCGCGAGCACGCTCGACGCGCGCGGAGTTCGTCGCGTCGGCGAGGCGGAGGCGTTCGAGTTTCGCACGGGCGAGCCAGCGGCGGACGGTCTTTTCGCAGACGCCAAAAGCGGCGGCGGTGTCGCGCAGAGAGCGACCGGCGGTGGAGTGACGGAGCGCCATTTGGGCTCGCGTCAGAGGGGTGAGCGTGGCATTAGCGTGCATGTTGTCCGTGCGGGATTTGGAGCGGTTGTGTGTTCATCCACCACCAGCCTGCCTGACCGGTTCCGTGCGGACAACCTCTTGAAACATGACACCTAACCATGCGCTGCGACGAACGGCTCCGTGAAGATGGAACCAGAAGACACCAAGCCCGGCAGTAAGCCGGTTCCGACACCGCCCCCCAAGAAGGGGTGGATCGGCACGGGGCTCGGCTGCCTCGCGCTCATCCTTGGTTGTGGTGTCGCCCTCTTTCTCGGTCTGGCCTACGGCCTGGGCCACCCCGGCAGCGGCAACGACGTGTTTCAAGCCGTCCTGGTGGGCGCTCCCATCCTCACCCTCATCCTCGGTGCTTGCTGGGTCGCCTTTCGCCACCGGGCTGGCTTTTTTCCCTGAACGCAACACTAAACCCTTCCCCGCAACACCTATTGCTGAAACCATCCACCCTATGAAACCTACGCTCCTCCCTTTCGCCCTTTCTTTCGTCCTTGCCGGTCTTTCGACCCACCTTTTCGCCGATGTCGGCGTCGGTGCCAAACCGCTCGCCGGTGCCGAGGTCATCATCGACGGCACGCGGGCCACGCTGGATGAGAAGTGGATTTACTGGGAGGGGCCGGGCTTTAAGTCGGCGATGCCCATCAAGTGGAAGATCGTGGATGACCCGGTGGACAAGGGGACGGCGGTGATGACGGATGACCGCGCGGCGGATGGCGGGAAGTATGGCGCGGCGGACATCGTGACGAAGAAGGCGTATCGCGATTTCCGGCTGCACATCGAATTTCTCATCATGAAGGCTGGCGGAAACAGCGGCGTGTATTTGCAGAACCGCTTTGAGATTCAGGTCTTCGACGGCGACAAGACCAAGCACGGCATGGGCGCGGTCATCAATGAAACCGAGTCGCCTTACCAGCTCTACAAAGGCATCGGCGTGTGGAACTGCTACGACATCACCTTTCGCGCGGCGCGCTTCCAGGACGGGAAGATGGTCGAGAAGCCGCTCGTCTCGATGTTCTTCAACGGCGTGAAGGTTCACCACAACGTGGCCATCAACCAGGTCTGGGGCGGCGCGAACTCCGGCCTCGACGGCGGCAACGACGGCGGGAAAGGAATCACCGACGTGCCCGGCGGGCTGAAGCTCCAGTGCGAAGGCCACGACGTGCGCTACCGCAACGCGTGGATCAAGGAACTCGACCTCGCCAAGCCGGACACGGATTTCACGGAATAGCGCGCGCTATTTTTTGCGCAGCTCGACCCGCCAGATGGTGCCGGTGTATTTCCCCTGCGCGTAGATCGCCTCCACTTTGTCGCCCACGCGCAGCGCGACCCACTGCGGCTGCTCGACATTCACGTCGGCGAGAAAGCGGTCGGCCATCTGGATGTGGACGAGCCACTGGTCGTGCTGGACGGCGCGCTCGCTCTGCTCCGGCGCGGGGCCGTTCTCGGCGATGATTTGCGCGGGGATGAATTCTTTCGAGAGGACCACGGCGTCCTGGGTCTTGGTATTGCAGCCGGCGAAGGCGACGAGCAGGACGGCGGCGAGGAAGGGGCGCATCGCCGCGCAGCAGAAGCGCGCGCGCCGCCCGGTGCAAGCCCGCGCGCAAACGGGATGGATGTCCCGCGCGACGTTTGGCACGTTCGGCGAAAGTGAAACCCGCACCGCCTCCCACCAGCCAAGCAGGACCGCGGGCGCTCGTCGTTTCGCTCCACGATGTCTCGCCGCAGACGCGCGGGGAGTGCGCGGAAATCCTCGCCGAGCTGGCGGCGCTCGGCGTGGGAAAATGCTCGCTGCTCGTGATCCCCGATCATCACCGCCGCGGACATTTTCTCGCCGACGCGGAATGCGCGGCGTGGCTGCGCGCCCAAGCGGCGGCGGGGCACGAGCTGGTCATGCACGGCTACCACCACCAGCGCGCCCGCCGCGACGGCGAGAGCATGGGCGCGAAGCTGACGACCCGGCTTTACACCGCGGACGAAGGCGAATGCTACGACATGGACCGCGCCGAGGCGATCGGGCTGGTGCGCCAGGCGCGCGAGGATTTTCGCGATCTCGGCGTCGAGCCGGCGGGGTTCATCGCGCCCGCCTGGCTGCTCAGCGCGGAGGCGGAGGCGGCGCTGCGCGAGCTGGGCTGCGGCTACACCACGCGGCTGGGGAGCGTGGTCGATTTGCAAAGCGGTCGCGTTTTCAAATCGCAGTCGCTCGTCTGGAGCGTGCGCAGCGCGTGGCGCCGGCAGGTGAGCCTCGCGTGGAATGCCCTGCTCGCGCGCCGCCTCGCCGCGAATCCGCTGCTCCGCATTTCCATCCACCCCGTCGATCTCCGGCATCCGCAGATTTGGCGGCAGATTCGCGACATCATCACCCGCGCCCTTGCCGACCGCGAGCCGCTCACCTATCACGAATGGCTCACGCACCAGCGGGTTTCCGCCGGGCTCTGATTCGTAATCGTAATCGTAATCGTAATCTCCCCGCCCCAACCGACGGACGATTACGATTAGGATTACGATTACGAGGAGGAAGCAGAATGCGTTGACGAAACCTTGAAAGCCGACCTCCACCTTCACTCCCGCCACAGCGAACGCGCGCCCGAGTGGCTCTTCCGCCGCGTGGGGCTGCCCGACAGCTACTCCGAGCCGCTCGCGCTTTACGAAAAGCTGCGCGCCCGCGGCATGGATCTGGTGACGATCACCGACCACAACCGCATCGACGGCTGCCTCGAAATCGCCACGCGGCCCGGCGTCTTTCTCAGCGAGCAGGTGAGCACGCGTTTCCCCGACGACCGCTGCGAGGTGCATGTGCTCGTGTGGGGCATCACCGAGGCGCAGCACCGCGAACTCCAGTCGGCACGCGAGAATATTTTCGACCTGCAAAAATATCTCGCCGCTCAAAATCTCGCGCACGCCGTGGCGCATCCGTTCTACCGCGTGGACGACCGGCTGAGCCTCGCGCACATCGAAAAGCTGGCGCTGCTTTTCCGGCATTTCGAGGGATTGAATGGACATCGCGACGCGCTGCTCAGCGAAGTCGCGCGCGAAGTGCTGGGCGCGCTCACGCCGGAAAAAATCGACGAGCTGGCGAACCGTCACGGCTTCGCGACGACGCACGCCGAGCCGTGGCGGAAAATTTTCACCGCCGGCTCGGACGATCACGGCGGCATGTTTCCCGCGTCCGCTTTCACGGAAACGGCGGACGGAAAAACCGTCGCGGATTTTCTCGCCGCCGTCCGCGAAGGCCGATGCACGCTGCGCGGAGCGGGCGGCACGCCGCTGGCGCTGTCGCACAGCCTCTACAATAATCTGCGGCAGTTTATCGGCGGGAAGTTTGCGGGGGCGAAGAGTTCGAGTTTTGTCGGGAAGGCGTTCTCGCGGTTCATGGAGGGCGAAGACCCGACGGAGTTTTCGTGGACGGACAAGCTCGGGTTCATCGCCGAGGGCATCGCGAGCGGGAAGATTTTCGAGCTGGCGAAACCGGCGAACGCGTCGCTGTGGAAACAGTTCGCCGGGACTTTCACCGGCAGCGCGATGAAGAAAATGCTGGCGCGCGAAACCGAGGGCATCACCGAGCCGGAGCGGCGCGCGTTCGTCATCGCGAACTTTTTCATCAACCAGCTCGCGTTCCGCTTTTTCACGATCTTCATCCGCCAGCTCTCGGACGGGAACATCATCGAGGCCATCCGCGAAATCAGCGTGCTGGTGCCGGTGCTCGCGCCGCTCGCGCCGTATTTCTACGCGTTCCGCAGCCAGGCGCCGGACCGCCCGTGGCTGGCGGAGGTGGGCAAAGCGCTGACGGGAAAATTGCCGTCGCCGCTCGAAAATCGAAAACGCGCGTGGTTCACCGACACGCTCGAAGACGTGAACGGCGTGGCCAACACCATCCGCAAACTCACCGCCGCGACCATCGCCGAGGGCGGCGACCTCACGGTCGTCACCTCGCGCTCGACGATCACCATCACTGGCATCCCGATCAAAAACTTCCCGCCTGTCGGCGAATTCGAGCTGCCCGAGTACGAGCTGCAGAAGCTCAGCTTTCCGCCGATCCTCCAGATGATCGACTACATCCAGCGCGAAGGTTTCACCGAACTCATCATCTCCACGCCCGGCCCCATCGGCATCACCGCGCTGCTCGCGGCAAAGACCCTCGGCCTGCGCACGAGCGGCATCTACCACACCGACTTCCCGCAGTACGTCCGCATCCTCACCGACGACAACTTCC
>JANXSB010000095.1 GCA_025352865.1 Chthoniobacter sp.
CGAGATGCGTGTCGCCGTTCGTGGCTTTCACCTCGAAGACACCGTCGCCGATTTCGAGCACCGAAATATCAAAGGTGCCGCCGCCGAGATCATAGACGGCGATCTTTTCGTCAGCCTTCTTATCGAGGCCGTAAGCGAGCGAGGCTGCCGTCGGCTCATTGACGATGCGGAGCACTTCGAGGCCCGCGATTTTTCCCGCGTCCTTGGTCGCCGTGCGCTGCGAGTCATTGAAATACGCGGGCACCGTGATGACCGCCTGCGTGATCGTCTCGCCGAGCTTCGCTTCCGCGTCTGACTTGAGCTTCGCGAGGATCATCGCGCTGATTTCCGGCGGCGAATAAGTCTTGGTCTCGCCGTTCACCGTCACCGAAATGTGGGCGTCGCCGTTCGCGGCTTTCACAACTTTGTAAGGCACGCGGTGCAGTTCGTTCTGCACCTCATCGAACTTACGCCCCATAAAGCGCTTCACCGAAAAAATGGTGTTCGTCGGGTTCGTCACCGCCTGCCGTTTCGCCGCCTGCCCAACCACGCGCTCCCCGCTTTTCGTGAAAGCGACAACACTCGGCGTGGTGCGCGCGCCTTCGGAGTTTTCGAGGACGATCGGCTCGCCTCCGTCCATCACGGACATACAAGAATTGGTGGTGCCGAGATCGATGCCGAGAATTTTAGCCATGTGTGTTAGTGGGTTGAGTCTGAAAAATTGGTTGGGCCGAGGCGAAAAGCACGGGCCGGGCCGGGCGCTGACGGAGTTCTAAGTGTCTGCATTTCAGCGAAGTGCCGCCGCCTCGCGAAACGCGCCCGGTGGGACATGGCACAGGGCGTGTCCCACATTGGGCACGGCAGATGGGACATCGCGGCGCAGCAGCCCGCACTTTCCACCCGCCCACCAACATCGCGCTTGCTGCCGGGCGTTTTCGCGGCACTATTCCGCTCCGCGAAATCCGGGGCGTTGGTTTTCCACACACCGGCAAAGCGAAGACTTAGGATGGGTGGCAGAGTGGTCGATTGCGCACGCCTGGAAAGCGTGTTTACCGCAAGGTAACGGGGGTTCGAATCCCCCCCCATCCGCTCCGCTCGCAGGCACGGCGAGCGGAGCGAATTGCGCGGCGCATTATGAAGCAGGTGCTTTGGCAGGGGGAAACGCAGGAGCAGCTCATCGAATCGCTCGGCACTCCGGCGGACACCGATCAAAAGGTGCTCAAGACGAAGAGTAAGGAAGTGTGGAAATACCGGCCGACGGGAAAGAACCGCTTCGGCCTCAAGGTGACGCTCGATGACGGGATCGTGGTGGCTTGGGACGTGAAGGACTGAGCCGCGATGGATCAGCGCAGGTGTTCGGGAAAATCCCCGGCATAGCGCGCGAGGAGGGCGTCCGGGTCGGCCGGGACGATATACATTTTGCCGCGAATCTTTTTTGTCTCACCCGGCGCGAGGCCGCCGAGACGGAAGTCGGAATGCAGACAGCGCGCGACGCCTTGAAACAATTCCTGATAAGGCTCCCATGCGGATGCGTAGATGAGTTTCCCATCGGCGCTGAAACAACCGATGAGACCGTTGGTCGGCACGAGCCGGTTCAACGGGCGCGGATTCACATCGGTGCGCGGGACATTTTTCGGACACCACACCTGACCCGGTGTGTAGCGGGCCTGCACGGCCCATTCCGTGGTGGGCAGGCGCGTGAGTTTTCCATCGAGAAAAATGAAGCACTGCGGGAGATAGTCGGTCGCGCCGCCGGCGGTCTTTTCATCAAAGCCCGTGAATGCGCTGAGCCGCACACATGGCTGCGCCCAATGCGTCTCGGAGGGTTTTCCCGTGGGATTGCGGGCCGTGAGTTGAAAATCGACGGCATCGTCACCCGCGGTAATGGTGTGTTCGACAGTCACGCCGTCGGCGAGCGAATCACGCAGCCGCAGGGTCTTGCGATCATCGCTCAATGAGATCACTTCGCTGGTGTGTGGGATGACGGTATGCCGCACCCAGTCCGCGTCGGTCGATCCCGCCCGGCAGTAGGCCTCGAGATAGTTCGTGCGCAGTTCACCGCCCGGAATCTGCGGCCCGCGGACGATCAGCCAGTTGTCCTCGCGGGCGAGAGTGAGCGTGGGTTGTGGGTCGGCTGCCGGTAGCGTCGGCATGGAGAAAAGGACAGCCAGCATCGGATAAAGGAGCGCTTTCATCGCGCGGAAGATGAACTGCGGATGCCGCTGACTCCAGCACCAAAGAGCCGCGGCATCACCGGGCTATGGCTTGGACTGAGGTGAAAGATCGTCAATCTGCCTCGGGTTGGCGTGGTTTCATTTTGTAACATGTCTCTCCACGCGCCAACCAATGACCGGCCTCGGCACCGTTTCGTCCATTTGTTCCCAGAGCCTTTGCGGCCACTCATTCTGAGTCCTTGAAAGCCACGGACAAACACGAGAGACGGCACGGGAACGCCGTCATTCCTTTCCTCCCACGACCTCTCCACCGCTCCTGAAATCGGCGGACGGCAACAATCAGCTTTGGCGGCGGATATGTAGGAAGCAGGGATGGCGCGACCTATGTTTGACCGCGGTCATGGTCATGCAAAAAAGGTGTAACAAATGTTATTGACGTGTCATCCCGCGCCATTGTAGCTCTGTCTCATGTCCAACCACACACCGTCCCTCGCCCAACTCCAACGCGCCATTACGATCTCCGAGCAGATCGAATCGCTGCAATCACAACTCGCTTCCATTCTTGGTGGCAGCTCTCCGGCTGCGGCACCCGCCGCGGCCAAGAAAGGTCGTAAAGGAAAGCGCACCGTCTCGCCCGAAGCCCGCGCCAAAATGGCGGCGGCCCAAAGGGCGCGCTGGGCAAAGAAAAAGGGCGGAGCGGCTCCGGCAGCCAAGCCCGCGAAGAAGAAGAAGAGCGGGCTGACCCCCGAAGGTCGGGCGAAGCTGGCCGCAGCCATGAAAGCCCGCTGGGATGCGCGCAAGAAGGGCGCTCCGGCACCGACGGCGAAATCACAGAAATCGGCCACCGCCCCGAAAGCCAAAGCCAGGCGAGTTATCGGCCCCGAAGCCCGCGCCAAGATGGCGGCAGCAGCGAAGAAGCGGTGGGCGAATGCCAAGAAAGCGCAGTAACGCGCGACCACAGGCACCCTTGCCCGCACACCGTTAAGCTGGTGTTGGGCTTGGGTGCATTGCTGGCTTTTGCGGGATGTGCCGCTGAACAGAAGCCTTGGAAAATGCCACACCGTGCCTGGTATGAGCCGGACGTGGATTCTTCCGAACGGTCATTCTTCTACGGCTCGTTTACTGCCCGCGGCGGACGTTAAGTGAACCGCATTTCATCAGTTCGATGAACATGCGCTCGCCTGCGATCTTGTTGTGCTTATTTTGCCGGCCTCGGTGTGGCCGGTGAGGTGGCCGGCGGGATTTTCCGTATCGCTTCCACAGCGGCATCGGCTGCCGTGGCTGCACGCTCCGCGGCTGCCGCGGCATTCCTGGCGGCGGCTGAGGCGCTTTGGGCGAATTCGACAGCCCTCTTAATCGCTTCCTTTTCCGCGAGGGCCGCCGCCCGCGCCCTTTTAGCGATCTCCGCATCACTTAGAACTTCACCCGAACCAAGTGCCGGAGCGGCGGACTCATTGGCTCCCGCAGTGTCAGACTCCGGCGATTTCCCGCACCCATCGAGGCCAGCGATGACCATCAGCGATGCCAGAACTTTCGCGACCGGAGCCAGGAGTCGCACTTTCATGGCAGGGCATCGGGCTTACCCGGCTGCTCATCGGGCAGACAGATCCATAGGACCACATAAGCGATGCCACCGGTGCCCACGCAAAAAAACAGGACGAGGAAAAGTATTCGCCAGACCCACGAAGGAAGCGGCGTATGCGCGCCCAGCCCACCGCAGACGCCGCCGAGCCAGACGTCTGATTTCGATTTTGTGAGTGTCCGAAGAAACTGGATGGGAGACATGGTGGAACCTGATGCGAGGTGTGTATCAGGAAGACGTCAGGGTTCAAGCCGCGAGATCACCGCATCGAGCGGTGTCGGAAAACATTCTCATTCGCACGGTGGCTGTGGTCATAGACCATCGCGCCAAAGAATGCCTGCGGCTCATGCGCAAGATCGCGCTTGCGCTGTCTCGCGCGGGCGATAATCCGTAGCGCATGTTCACACCCATTCGCCTTCTCCCTATTGCCTTCCTCGCTCTCCCGCTTACGCTTTCAGCAGCCTCTGCCGGCAGCCAGGAGCAGGAGTATCAGCAGGTCCGAAAAATCGCCCTGCGCGATCCCAAGGTTCGCGCCGCCTATGAGGAGGCCGACCAGCGTTTGGAAGCAAAGATCGTGCAGATTGATCCGGCACTTAAGACCTATGTGAAAACGCGCCCGTCCGGCACCGTGCCGGCGGCTCCCTCGAAGGACGTAAAACCTGCGCCGGCCAAAAGCAAAATTCCCGGCACCACCCATGTCGTCGCGAAAGGCGAGACGCTGGGTTCCATCGCGAGTCGGTATGGCGTCACCGTCGCGGCGTTGAAAACGACCAATCAAATTCAGGATGAGCGCAAGCTCCGCGCAGGTCAGACGCTCACGATACCACAGGTCGGAAGTCACTGAGCACACGGGCGAGGATCATTGCGCAATTCACACCGGCCAGCGATCGCACGCTCTACGGCACAGACACATTCATTCTGAAGAGGGTGCGCTTTGCGATGTCGCGCACAGAAAAGCGGTGCTCGACCTTGGGCTTTGTTGAAGTTCCGTCCAGGAATTCGGCCTTTTCGTAACCGCGAAATCGGAGGAGTTCTTTGAAGACGGGGACATCCTCTTCCATGTGGAATGAGGCGAGAAACTCGACCGCGGATCGCATTTCATATTCGTCCTTCCCGAGCGGATAATCCTCCTTCTGCCGCGCGCTGCGCTGCGCTTCGGCGAGGAGGAAATCATGCAGCGGATCATGCACCACGCGGTTAAACGGGTTGTAGTCAGTTGGATAACCTGCCGCCACCCATAGAGCTGTTCCCACAGTTGGAGTACGCATGAGACTGGGCGCGCTCCCACGTTCCGTCCGAAAGCCGGTGTTCCAGCTTGAGGTAGATGTCGCCGTCTTGTGCGGGGAAAGAAGCAATCCGGTCGGTTCGGTTGATGAGATAAAGAGGAACGCCGTCTTTGTCCGCAGCGGCATAGTCTGCGAAGAGAGTGAGTTCGCCCTTTGGTGCCGGCACTTGTTTAGGCAGGTCAACATTTGGAATCGGCCTGCCCACGTATGTGTGAAAGGTTGCGAACCGCTTGGTTTCCTGCGCTCTCGCGAAGACACCCCACAGCACTAATCCGACAACGACGATGCGAACCAGCAGCGAGGTGTTCGTTTGCATGGATGAATCCAATCCGCGGAATCGGTGAACGCCAGACTTCGCATGGCGGTGGGTTTTGGCTCCATTGGCTCTCATTGCCGACCCGGAAAAAACTATTGGCTGAGAGTGCGTGTCATCAAGCGAGCACCTCACGAATCACATGCCCGTGCACATCCGTGAGCCGGCGCTCGATGCCGTTGTGGTAAAAGCTGAGCCGCTCGTGATCTAGGCCGAGGAGGTGCAGGATCGTCGCGTGAAGGTCGTAGATCGTCGTGATGTTTTCCGTGGCTTGGTAGCCGAACTCATCCGTCGCGCCGTAGCTGAACGCCCGTTTCACGCCCGCACCGGCGAGCCAGACGGTGAAGCCTTTCGGATTGTGGTCGCGGCCGTTCGCGCCTTTTTGAAACGTGGGCATCCGGCCAAACTCGGTGACGAAAACAACGAGCGTGTCGTCGAGCAGGCCGCGCTGTTTGAGATCGCGCAGCAGCGCCGCGCAGGGCTGGTCGAGGATCGGGCCGTGCCTGTCGTAGTTCGCCTTGATCGTCTTGTGCCCGTCCCAATTCCCCACGCCCTCGCCCATCGCATACGAGCCGTTGAAAAGCTGCACGAACCGCACGCCGCGCTCCAGCAGACGCCGCGCGAGAATGCAGTTTTTCGCGAAACCGGCCTTGGTTTTGTTCGTCGTGTCATCCGCGCCATAGAGCGCGAGCGTCGCGGCGTTTTCCTTCGAGAAATCGCTCACTTCCGCCGCGGCGAGCTGCATCTTCGCGGCGAGTTCGTAGCTCGCGATGCGCGCGGCGAGAGCGTTGTCGCCGGGATGTTGTGCGAGATGCGCGTCGTTCAGCGTTTTCAAAAAATCGCGCGTCGCCAAATCGTCCGCGAGGCTGATGGATGCAGGCCGCGCGAGGTTCGCGATCGGCTTGTCCGCACCGAACGGCGTGCCCTGATACACCGCCGGCAGAAACGCCGCCGCCCACTGCCGCGACCCGACCTGCGGCACGCCGCGCGGATCGGGGATCGCCACGAACGCGGGCAGTTCCTGATTCTCCGTGCCGAGCGCGTAGCTCACCCACGCGCCCATGCTCGGGAAGCCGTCGAGCGTGTAGCCCGTGGCCATCTGGTTTTCCGCCGGGCCGTGCGTGTTCGACTTCGCGGTCATCGAGTGGATGAAGCACATCTCGTCCGCGAGTTCCGCGAGATTCGGCAGCAGATCGCTCACCATTTTCCCGCTCTGCCCGCGCGGTTTGAAATCCCACAGCGGCTTGATCAGGTTGCCGTTCTCGCCTTGGAAAGTGACGAGTTTTTCGCCGCCCGGCATCGGCGTGTCGTGCCGTTTCACCAGCTCCGGCTTGTAGTCGAAAGTGTCCACATGCGAGAGCGCGCCTGAGCAAAATATGAGCACCACGCGCTTCGCCCGCGGCGGGAAATGCGGCGCGCGCGGCGCATACGGATGCGACGGGTCGATGATCGGACGGATCGGCGATTTGCTTTCCTCCGCGAGCAGCGAGGACAGCGCGATGCCGCCGAGCCCGGTGCCGCCCCAGCGAAGAAAATTGCGGCGGCTCAGCAGATGGCGTCCGGCGTGGGAAAGCGGGTTCATGCGGCGAGCGTGGGGATGCCATAGCGGTGCAGGATCTCATCGCGCGTCACGAACACCGCACCCTCGGCGCGCGCCTGCGCGAGCAGCTCGCGGTCAAACGGGTCGCCGTGCAGCAGCGGCAAATCATGGCAGGCCTCCGCGTGCGCGACCGTGAGCGGCAGCTCGGAAAAACCGTCCGCCCGCAGCAGACCGACCCAGCCGGCGGGCATCCGCAGCTTGCCTTTCGCCTGCTTGAGCCCGAGTTCCCAGACGGACGCCGCGCTGAAAAAAACCTGGTTGCGCCCGCTCGTGATCGCCGCCCGCGCGGCGGGCACGAGTTGCGCGGGATTCTCCAGCCAGAAGACGAGGACGTGGGAATCGGCGAGCAATCTCATTTGGCTTTGCGCAGCTTCGGCGGCGCTTCCGCGACCCGCGCGGAGGGCATCGCGTGCAGCGGATAAACCGGGCCGTCGGTGAGCAGCGCCGTCATCTCGTCGTCCGGCTCCCAGCAGTCCGCGGCGATTTTGATTTTCCCACGCAACTGCCCGCCGATCCGATCCGGCCGGGCCTTCGGCTCGAACGGCACGAGGCGCACGAGCGGCTTGCCCGCCTTGCCGATGACCAGTTCCTTTCCCGCGGCGACGGTCTCGACGAGTTTCGAGAAATGGGTTTTGGCTTCGTGGATGTTGATGACTTTCATGGCGCGAGTGGACTAATGTTAGTCCACTCGCCGCGGGCGGCAATCGCAAAATGCGCGGGCGGCTGAAAACTCGGCTCCCCTGAAAATAGCCCAGCACTTTAGTGCTGGGTCGCGATGGGAAAAACGGTGCCAGTCCCGCAGGGACGACAGAATGGTTCTTCCGTTTCTGCGGGACTCAATCCGCTCTTGTGAGCTGACCCAGCACTAAAGTGCTGGGCTATTTTCAGAAGACGCGGAACTCCGCGAAGCATGACGCGCATTGAGAACCCCACCCGCGATCCGATTTTGGAGCTTCTCAAACCGGGGCCGCTTGCGCTTGCCTCGCGCGGTGATGACGATGTGCTATGCCAAAGTTCGATGATCCAGAGGAGGCGTATCGCAAAGCACGTGAGGAAATCCTCAGGGTAGCGAACGAGGGCGGAGACACGCTTGCATTGAACGGATGGGGTCTGGCGGCGCTGCCTTGGGAAATCGGACAGTGCCACAAGCTCCGGCAACTCTGGCTCCAAGATAATCAACTTAGCATTCTACCCTCGGAGCTGGCTGAGTGTGCGTGGTTGGAGGAACTCGGACTTTCCCGCAATCGCCTCCTCACGCTTCCGCTAGTGCTTGAAGCCTGCCCTTGCTTAAAGCGGCTTTGGCTTGATGCGAGCAAACTTTCCACCTTTCCCACAGCACTGCTGCAGTTCCCTCAACTCAATCTGTTATCCCTCTCTGGAACCGGCCTCACCGAGCTGCCGCCAGAGATCGTTAAGCTTCGCGAACTGAAAGAACTCTACCTTGGGGTTAACCGGCTCACCACTCTGCCCGAGAGTTTGCGCCAGCTTCCAAAACTCGAAATACTCTTTCTCCACAATAACGAAGCTCTCGGTCTGCCACCGGAGGTGCTGGGACCGACTTGGCAGGAGGCTGATTTGGACAAAAACCGCCTCGCTTCCGCAAAAGTCATCCTCGACTACTACTTCTCCCGCCACGCCGGAGGTGCGAAAGCGCTGGATGAGGTGAAGATGATCTTTGCCGGGCGTGGGGGCGCGGGGAAGACCTCGCTGGTCAACCGGCTCGTCTTCGATCGCTTTCGCAAAGACGAGGCAGAGACATCCGGCATCGTTATCACCGACTGGACAATGAAGGACTGTCCCGGTGGCGGGCCGGTGACGGCGCATGTGTGGGATTTCGCCGGGCAGGTCATCACACACGCGATGCACCAGTTTTTTTTCTCCACGCGCACCGTATATGTGCTGGTGCTTACCGGGCGCGAGAATGCGGAGCGCGACGACGCGGAGTATTGGCTGCGGCTCATTGCCGCCTTTGGCACCGAGCGCGAATTTTCGATGAGTGAACTCGCCCGCATTGATATGAAAGATTCTGCGATCCATCAGAATCCGCCCGTGATTGTGGCGCTGAACAAATGGGACGACGGCGGCTCGGCCCGCGCGCGGTTGGATCGCGCCGCGCTACGCGAGCGGTATCCTTTTATCGTCGGCTTCGTGGAGACGGATTGTGCGACGAAGCGCGGGCTGTCCAAATTGCGCACGAAACTCGCCGAAACGGTGGGTGCGATGAAGTGGGTGCGTGATGGCTTTCCCGCAAAATGGGCCGGGGTGAAGGATAAGCTGCGCGCGAATCCCGACCCGCATCTCGGCTACGATGTCTTTCGCCAAATCTGCCGCGCGGAGGGCGTGGCGGATGAGGGCGAGCAGGACAGTCTCGCGACGGCGCTGCACGCGCTGGGCGTGGCGCTGAACTATCGCGACGATGAGCGGTTGCGCTTTGCCAGCGTGCTGAAGCCGCATTGGCTGACGGAGAATGTGTATGCGCTGATGCGGCATGCGGAGGCCAAGGCCGGGGTGCTGCCGCGCGAGGCGCTGCCGAGTGTTTTGAAGGACGAGAAGAGCGCGGCGATGCGGCGCTTTCTCGTGGATATGATGGTGCGCTTCGAGCTGGCGTATCCGCTCGCGGAGGAGGGCGAGGAGCCGGAGCGCTGGCTGGTGCCGCAGGCGCTGCCGGACGATCAGCCGCCGGGCGCAGAGGCCTTTCGCACGGCGGCGGAGGCGACGCGGCTGCGGTTCAGCTATCGCGCGCTGCCGGTGAATATCGTGCCGCAGTTCATCGTGCGGACGCACGCGCTGCTCGAACTCAACGCGCAGCAGGAGCGCGTGCAGTGGGCGAGCGGCGCGGTGCTGTCGCGGGCGGGTGCGCGGGCGCTGGTGCGGGCGGACAAATACGAGCGGCTCGTGGAGGTGACGGTGACGGGCCCGGCGGACTCGCGGCAGGAGCTGGCGGGGTTGTGCCAGGCGGAGCTGCGCTCGATCCACGCCTTCATCCGCGGGCTGAATCCACACGAGGAAATGCAGGTGGTGAGCCGGGATGAAAGAGGTCGCGCGTTGAGCGGCTGGCTGTCGGTGAAGGGTCTGGAACGGGACGAGGCGATGCAGGTGAAAAGTGCGGTGACTTTGGACGAGGTGGGCACGGTGGAGATCGACCCGGTGGAGGAGCTGAATGAATTCACGAAACCCGCGGCGCGCGATGACTCGTGGAAGCCGCGCGTTTTCATCTGCTACTCGCAGAAGGACGACCGCTCGCGGAAGACGCTGGAGATGCACTTGAAAATCCTGCGCACGCAAGGCGTGGTGGAGGCGGCGTGGACGGATCAGGCGCTCGATCCGGGGGAGGATTGGGATCAGCGGATCAAACAGGAACTCGACCGGGCGGACGTGATCCTGATGCTGGTCAGCGCGTCGGCGCTGGCGACGGATTACATCCGCAAAGTGGAGATGCCGCGCGCGCTGGAGCGGCACGCGGCGGGGCAGGCGCTGGCGGTGTCGATCATCCTGGAGCAGTGCGGGTGGAGCAAAACCGATCTGGCGAAATGGCAGGTGATCCAGCCGCACCGCAAAGCCGTGCTCGACCACAAGCCGCAGCGCAATGGCTGGGCGGCGGTGGAGGAAAAGCTGCACGAGCTTTTCGCGCGGCTGCGCCGGGAGCACGGAGCCGGGAGCGAGTCTGGCAAACGCTCTAAAACACCGTGACGAATTCGTTTGCGTTGAACAGCGCGCGGCAGAAGACGGGGAGGCCATGCGCGGCGATGAGCTTCACGGCAGCGTCGCTTTCCTCCGCCGATGGCGCACGCGAGAACACCAGCGCAAAGGCGCGGCGGATTTGCGCAGGGGGATCACCACCGGCCTCCCGCTGGAGGCGCTCGGCGAGGAATCGGGACTGCTCGATGATGAACTCGCTGTTGAGAAGATTGAGCGCCTGGAGCGGCGTGGTGCTGGCGTTGCGCTTCGGCTGGATTTGCCCGGCGTCGGGGCAGTCGAATGCGCCGAAGAGCGTGTCCAATTCCACGCGCGGTTTGTTTTGGTAGATCATGCGGCGGAAATCGTCGGGCGTGAATTTCGTCTTCGTCGCATAGACCTTCACGTAGTTCGTGTTCGCGTCGAAGAGATCAAAGCCCGGCCCGCCCATGCGCAGGTCGAGTTTGCCACTCACGGCGAGGATCGTGTCGCGCAGCGGCTCAGCTTCGAGACGGCGCGGCGGGAAGCGCCACAGCAGGCGGTCGCTGGCGTCGAGCATCGCGGACTGCGGATTGGGCGCGCTCGATTGGCGGTACGCGGCGCTCGTCACGATGAGCCGCTGCATCTGCTTCACGCTCCAGCCGCGCGCGATGAATTCGTTCGCGAGCCAGTCGAGCAATTCGGGATGCGTGGGCCGCGCGCCGTTGAGCCCGAAGTCGCTCGGCGTGTCCACGAGGCCAGTGCCGAAATGGTAGTGCCAGAGCCGGTTCACGAGCACGCGCGCGGTCAGCGGGTGCTGCGGGTCGGCGATCCAGTTTGCGAGCGCGAGACGGCGCTGCTGCTCGGGCGTGTCGGTGGGCAGAGTGAGCTTCGCGCCGAACTCCGCGAGCGCCGCGGGTACGACGATTTCCTTTGGCTGCATCGGGTCGCCGCGGTGCAGGCGGGGTGTCGGCGGCGGCTGCGCAAACGTGCCCGCATAGACCAGCGGCGCAGCGGTCAGCGTGGCGATCTTCGTTTCGAGTTCGCGGCGCTCGGTGTCGAGCTTCGCGGCCTGCGCGCGCTGTTCGGCGGTGAGCGCGGGCGTGTCCCATTCGGCGCGCGGCGCGGCTTCGGATTTGAAAGGCGCGCGGTCATTCGAGTTCGCGACCGCACGCCACGTCGCGCCGTCCTCGCTCATTTCGATGACGTAGCGGATCGCGAGGCGGTCCCCGTATTTTTCCTCGCGATCCCGCCCCCAAATAATGCGCGCGATTTTTTCCGACTGCGCCAGCTCCAGCTCGACCCAGCCGCGGCCGGCGGTGTTGGAAATCCAGCTCCGGCCGTTGCCGTATTGGCCGTCGTTGATGTGCGCGAGCCGGTGCTTCGGATCGCCGGCGTAATCACCGGACGACGTGGCCTTCGCGCCGGACGCGACGTTGCGCCCGTCGTCCGTCCACAGTTCCAGCTCGTCGAGGCACGGCTCGGAACCGTTGTTGGTTTCCATCGCGGTGAAGCGCACACGTTTCGCCACGACCGGCGCGATGTGTTCGAGGTTGCGGCGCGCGTTCACCTTCGCGCGGCGCGGCTCGTTCGCCTCGGGCTGCGCGAGCGGTGTGAAGCTTTCCAGCGCCGCGTCGATCTCCGCGAGGTGCGGGCGCAGCGCCTCGGCCTCGCGTTGGCGCGCTGGGTCGTCCTGCCCGCGCAAGGCGCGCTCACCGTGCCGCACGCCCGCGAAGCACGCGACCATCGCGTAATAGTCGGTCTGCGCGATGGGATCGAATTTGTGATTGTGGCAGCGTGCGCAGTTCACGGTGAGGCCGAGGAAAGCGGAGCCGGTCGTGCCGACCATGTCGTGCAGTTCGTCGGCCCGCTGCTGCGCGGTGGAGACGGGGTCGGGCGACTTCACCAGGTCGCAAGGCCCGCCGACGATGAAGCCCGTAGCCTCGTCCGCCCCGAGTGCATCGCCCGCGAGTTGCTCGCGGATGAACTGGTCGTAAGGCTTGTCGTCGTTGAGCGCGCGGATGACGTAATCGCGATAGCGCCACGCATTCGGGCGGGGCTGGTTCATCTCGAAGCCGTCGCTTTCCGCGAAGCGCACGACATCGAGCCAGTGCCGCGCCCAGCGTTCGCCGTAGCGCGGGGAGGCGAGGAGCTTGTCCGCCAGACGCTCATAGGTCTCATGGGACTTATTCGACCTATGGGACTCATCGACGAATGTCTGCATTTCCTCGGGCGATGGCGGGAGGCCGGTGAGATCGAAATACAAGCGCCGACAAAGTGTGCGGGCATCGGCCTCGGGCGACATCGCGAGACCTTTCTCCGCCAGTTTTTTGGCGATGAAAAAGTCGATAGGATTTTCACCTTCTACTGCGGGTCGCTTCACCGGCTGGAACGCCCAATGCGTTTTGCGCGGATCGTTCGCGCCGTCGTCGGGCCACGCCGCGCCCTGGTCGATCCACGCGCGCAGCAAGCCGATTTGCTCGGCGGTGAGCGGGTCGCCTTTGCTCGGCATCTTCACATCGGGATCGAGCCCGGCGACGAAATGAATCAGCGGACTCTCCGCACTTTTTCCGGGCCGGATGTTGGGCGCGTAATTGTCGCCGCCGTGCAGCGCGAGGTCTTTCACGTCGAGCCGGTAGCCGCCCTTCTGCTTCTCCACGCCGTGGCATTTCACGCAGTGCTTTTCGAGCAGCGGGCGGATGTCCTCCACGAAATTCACGGTGCGCGCCGCAGGCGGCGGGAGCTTGGAAACATCAATGTCCGCAGCGCTCACCGCCGGCCCGCCGAGCATCACCGCCAGCATCAGCGCGCGGATTTTCATGCGAGCACGGCGTCGATGACTTCGCCATGCACGTCGGTCAGCCGGCGGTTTGCGCCGTTGTGGCGGAAGGTGAGCTTTTCGTGGTCGATGCCGAGGAGGTGCAGGACGGTGGCGTGGAAATCGTACGTGGACGTGGCGGCGTGCTCGGCTTTCCAAGACCACGCATCGCTCGCTCCGTGGGCGATGCCGGGCTTCACGCCGGCCCCGGCCATCCAGCCGGTGAAGGTGCCGCCGTTGTGATCGCGGCCCGAGCCGCCTTGCGCGAAGGGCATCCGGCCAAACTCGGTGTTCCAAAGGACGAGGGTGTCGTCGAGCAGGCCGCGCGCTTTGAGGTCGCGGAGGAGCGCGGCGATGGGTTTGTCGGTCGCGGCGCACATCGGCGGGAGTTCCTTTTCTATGCTCGCGTGGTTGTCCCAGTTGTTCGTCGGGCCGCCCGCGCCGCTCCAGACCTGCACGCAGCGGACGCCGCGCTCGATCATCCGGCGCGCGATGAGACAGCGGCGTCCGAACTCCGCGGTCACCGGTTCGTCGAGGCCGTAGAGCGCGCGGGTGGCGGCGGTTTCGCCCGCGAGATCGAAGACGGCGGGCGCGCTGAGCTGCATTTTCGCGGCGAGCGCGTAGGCGCGGATGCGGGCGTCGAGCCGCTGGTCGCCGTCGTTCTCAGCGAGATGCGCTCGGTTCATTTTTTCGAGAAGAGCGAGGCCGTCGCGCTCGGCGTCGGGCGTGATGTAGCGCGCGCTTTCTGCGGCGCGGAGATGCGCGATGGGCTCGGGCGCGGCGGTCTGGATGACGGTGCCCTGATGCGTGACCGGCAGAAATCCCGCGCTGAAATTTCCGAGCTGATTGTAGGGCAGACCCTTCGTGTCGGGCAGGACGACGAAGGCGGGCAACTCGTCGGTGAGCCGGCCGAGTCCGTAGCTGAGCCACGCCCCCATGCTCGGAAATCCGGGGAGCAGAAAGCCCGTGTTCATCATGTAGCTCGCGGGGCCGTGGACGTTCGTTTTCGACTGCATGGCCATGAGAAAGGCGAGGTCGTCCACGCACTCCGCGGTGTGCGGCAGGAGGCTGCTGACCCAGCGCCCGCTCGCGCCGTGCTGGCGGAAATCGAACATCGGTTTGAGCACTTTGCCGGGCTCGCTCGTCGGGGCTTCGACATGCGCGGCGGCACCGGGATCGAAGGTCTCGCCGTGGCGTTTCACGAGTTCGGGTTTGAAGTCGAAGAGATCCATCTGGCTCACGCCACCGTTCATGAAAAGCTGGATCACGCGGCGCGCTTTCGCGCGGTGGTGCAGGCCGCCGTTCAAGTCGGCAAGCGGCTCGGCGAGCGCGTCGCTTTCGCCGAGAAGCTGTGCGAGCGCGATGCCGCCGAGCCCGCCGGCCATCGTGGAGAAAAAGTCGCGGCGTCCGAGAGCGGGAGTGGGGCCGGGGCAGCGGGGCATGGTCAGTTGAGGAAAACGAACTCGTTGGAATTCAAGATCACGCGGCAGAGATTGGCAAGGCCGTGCTGCTGCGCGTAGTCGGTGAATTCGGTTTGCTCGGCGGGCGTGGGCGCGCGACCGAGCGCGAGGGTGCAGGCGGTTTTGATTTGCGCGTCGAGGTCGGGCGCACTGGTTTTCACGCGCTCGGCGAAAAGCTCGGCGTGGCGCGTGAGGAAGGCGCTGTTCCAAAGCGCGAGCGCCTGCTGGACGGTGACGCTGGCGTTGCGCGCGGGGGCGAGTTGATCGCCGGCGGGGCAGTCGAGCGCGTCCATGAAGGGATCGGGCAGCGTGCGGAAGAGAAAGCGATAGACACTGCGCCGACGGCCCGCGGTGGAGTTCACGTCGAACTTCGCGTAATCGACGCGCGGAGTGACGTGGATACCGGGTTGCAAGTCGAACTGGCGATCCGACGGGCCGCCCGCGCGGAGGTCGAGCTGGCCGGAGATCGCGAGCACGGTGTCGCGGATGGATTCGGCGTCGAGACGCGTGCGGTTCATGTGGGCGAGGAAAATGTTGTCCACATCCGCGTCGCCATTTTTCGCGGTGCTTTGCCGGTACGTGGCGCTCGTAACGATCAGGCGGTGCAACGCTTTCAGCGAGCCGTGCGCTTCATCACGAAACCACACGGCGAGCCAGTCGAGCAGTTCGGGATGCGACGGCGCGGAGCCCATGCGCCCGAAGTCATTCGGCGTGGCGACGAGGCCGCGACCGAAGTGCAGGTGCCAGACGCGGTTCACGATCGAGCGCCAGGTCAGCGCGTTCTCCGGCGCGGTCAGCCAGTGCGCGAGTGCGGCGCGGCGCGCGCCTTCGTCGGCGGTGTTGGCAAAGCGCGCGGGCAGCGCGGCGAGGCATGAGAGCGCGCCGGGTTCGGCGGCTTCGCGCGGCTGGGTGATTTCGCCGCGATTCAATCGAAAGATCGGGCGAGGCCCGCCGGATGGTTTCAATGCGCCGTCGGGCTCGAACTCGCTCGCGGCGGCATAGACGAGCGACGGCGCGGGCAGCGCCGCGATGTCGCGAGGGATTTTTTCTTTCAGCAAAAACGCGGCGAGTGCGGCGCGTTGATCGTCGGTGCGCTCGGTGCTCGCGAGGATCGTCACGATTTCCGGCGGCACGCCGGCGAGCACCGGCGTTGCGGCATCCGTGACCGCGAGGCGCAGGCGTCCGATGAGGTGACCGTCGCCGTGGAGTTGCTTGAGCACGAACGTGACGGTCGTGCCGTTTGCAACGTGCAGTTTTTCCTTCAACTCGAAGACCGCGCGATGCGCTTCGCCCTCGCGCGGGTGGATGCCCCACGCGGTCTTTTCGTTGCGGTCGAGCGCGTGGGCGATGGTCCATTGGTCCTGGTTGAAATCGGCGGACGGGTTCGCGAGCGCGAGTTCACGCGCGGCGTTTGCGCCGGGCTCGAAGGCGAGCACTTGGAATTCGCTCAGGTGCAGGTTGCCGTTGTTGCTTTGCCGACCGGGGCCGTGATGCGGGAGCGAATCGTCGGGGAGGACTTCGAGGCGGACGGCGGTGAGGTCGCCGGGCGGCAGCGCGGCGGTGATCGTATAGACATCGAGCGCGGGCACGGGGCCGCTCGCGAGCAGCGAACTGTCGGGCTGGCGCGTGAGTATTGCGCCGCCGGTGGAGACAAAGGTCTGCGGTTCGAGCACGCGCCACGCGACTTCGCGCGCGGCGATGGTGCGCGCGAGTTCCGCGACTTCGCGCTGCGTTTCCGCGGCGAGCAGGATCGCGCGGTCGCCGCGCTCGGCTGCACTTTTCAAACGGAGGAGTTGCTGCCGGCGCGCGTGGATTTTCGGGTCGGTGTCGTAGGCGCGGTTCGCGCGATCGACACCGGCGAAGACCGCTTGCAGCGCGTAGTAGTCGCGCTGCGGGATGGGATCGAATTTGTGATCGTGGCAGCGGGCGCAATGCACGGTCGTGCTCGTGAAAGTCGCCATGACCGTCGTGAGCATGTCGTCGCGGTCGAGGTAGCGGGCGATCTGCCGGTCGCGGGTGTCCTCGCGGATGTCGCGCAGCGAGCTTTCATCCCACGGCCCGGCGGCGAGAAAACCAAGCGCGACCGTGGCCTGCGGATCGTCGGGAAAAAGCACGTCGCCCGCGACCTGCTCCTCGACGAAACGGGGGTAGGGTTTGTCCGCATTGAGCGCGGCGATGAGGTAGTCGCGGTAAGGCCACGCGTTTTCGCGGATGCGGTCCTGGTCGTTGCCGTGGGTTTCGGCGAAATGCGCGGCGTCCATCCAGTGCCGCGCCCAGCGCTCGCCGTGGCGCGGGGAGGCGAGGAGGCGGTCGGTGAGTTGCTCATAGGACGGATGGGACGGATGGGACGAATCGACGAACGCTTCGACCTCCGCGGGCGTCGGCGGCAGGCCGGTGAGATCGAACGACACGCGGCGGATTAGCGTGCGCGGATCCGCCTCCGGCGAAGGCGCGAGGCCGTGCTCCGCGAGCTTCGCGCGGATGAAGGCGTCGATGGGATTGGCGGGCTGCGGGTCGGATGGGAAGGCGGGGACGGTGACGCGCGGGAGCGGTTGAATCGCCCACCAGTTTTTCTTTTCCACCGCGTCCTCCGCGGTGGCGAACGTGGCGAAAAGAAAGAGCGCGGTGAGGACGAGTGGTTTCATCTCGGGGGACGGTGGGTTCACCCGGGAGATTGAACGGGAATTAGGGTGTGCGGGAAAATAGTTTCCGCATCCCGATGCGGTGATCGGCAAAAGGGGGAAACGGAATGACGGATTTTGCCAAATTAACGGAAGGGGATTTGGGGGTCGGAGGATTTGCGTGGCGTCCCGCCCGCCGCGCCCACGCCCACTTTCGTCAGCGTGAAGCCCACGCCGGAGACGAGGCCATTCACCGCGCCCGTGCCGAGTGCCGCGCCGGGCCATATCGGTTGCGGCCCTGGGACTTCCATGCGAGCAATCGCTTGTGAATACTTCCCCTCGCCGAACGCGCATTTTTTGCCTCGTCCTGTCACTCCTGCTGGCGTGCTGCGGAACGGCGCGGGCGCAGACCGTTTATATCTCCGAGTTTCTCGCGGAGAATCAGACCAATACCAAGGTCGATGAGGACGGGGATCATTCCGACTGGCTGGAGATTTGGAACTCCGGCACGACCGCCGTCAGCCTCAATGGGTGGTATCTCACGGACAGCTTCAGCAACCTGCACAAATGGCAATTCCCGGTCACCACACCCGCCGTGACCCTGGGGGCGAATGGGCGCCTGCTCATCTTTGCCTCGAACAAGGATCGCAAGCTCTCCGTCACGAAGCTCCATACCAATTTCAAGCTCAGCAAAAGCGCCGGGAGTTATCTCGCCCTTGTCCATCCCGACGGCCTGACTATCGAGCATGCCTACAATGGCTATCCCCAGCAGGTGCAGGACATCTCCTATGGCTTGCCCTCGCTCACGAGTAGCCAGAATTTCATCGCCGTCGGAGCCGCGGGAAAAGCCAAAGTGCCGACTTCGGCTGCGGACATGCCGACGGGCGCGGCGGGTTGGAATTCGATCGCCTATGACGACAGCGCCTGGCAGGCCGGGGCGACGGGTTTCGGCTATGACACGGTGGGAAGTTACGGAACCCTGATCGGTGCGGGGGGCAACCTCCAGGCGACGATGTACCAGCACAATAACACCGCGCTGATCCGCATCCCTTTCACCGTGGCCAATGCGGCGCAGATCACGGCGCTGACCCTCAAGATGAAATATGACGACGGCTTTATCTGCTACCTCAATGGGACACAGATCGCCTCCAACCTCTCGAATGGCAACCTATGGAACTCCTCGGCCCTTGTGGATCGCAACGGTGTCCTGGTGTCGAGCTTTGAAACTTACACGCCCGCCAATGCGCAGACCTTCCTGGTGAACGGGACCAATGTGCTGGCCTTTCATTTTCAGAACTATAACAACGCGACCGATACCGATTCCTTTGGCACAGCCAATGGCTCGCGGGCGCTCTGTCTGCCGACACTCGATGGCGTCCTCAACCTCGGGCTCGGTGCTCCCACCTACCTCGCCACCACCACCCCGGGCGCGGCCAATGGGGCGGCGCTCGCGGCCCTCGGCCCGGTCGTCACCCAGACCACGAACTCGGTTCTCACGCGCCCGGTGGGCGATGCCGCCAGTGCGCCGATCACCATTACCGCCAAGGTATCCACGACGATCAACGCGCTCACTGCGTCCAATCCGGTGAAGCTCTATTACCGGGTGATGTTCAACGCCGAAACCAGCGTGGTGATGAAAGACGATGGCATCGCGCCGGACGTCACGGCGGGCGATCATATCTACACGGCGCTGCTCCCGACGGTGAATGCCGGCACCGCGCAAATGATCCGTTGGCGGGTCGAGGCGCGCGACACGGCCAACACCGCAGGCACTGACCCGCCTTATAGAAACACGGCCGACAACGACCAATACTACGGCACCGTGACCCAGGACACGATCACCACATCGCAACTGCCGATACTCCATTGGTTCCTGCCGGCGGCGTCTGTTACTCCGACTTACCTGCCCGGCACGAGCGGCGGGTGCCGGTGCTCGTTTTTCTATGTCGAGCGCAATGACGATGGCACCTACCGGCCCGGGGTCTTCTACGATAACGTGCAGGTCGATCTGCATGGCCAGTCCACCTCGGGCTTCCCGGTCAATAAGAAGAGCCATGATGTCAATTTCAGCCAAGACAACCAGTTCACCTGGAAGACCGGGGTGCGCGCGGCGGCGTCGATCAACCTGCTGACCAATTACGCCGACAAGGCGAAAGTCCGCAACACCCTAGCCTATGAAGCATGGGCCGGGGCGGGCCACATCGCCTCGCATTTCTCGATCCCGCTCCGCGTGCAGCAGAACGGAGCCTTCTGGGGGATCTATGACCTGACCGAAAATGGGAGCAGTGACTTTCTCCAGCGTGTGGGCCTGGATCAGAACGGCGCGCTCTACAAGATGTACGATACCTTTTCGGACGGGGGGAGTTCGGCGGAGAAAAAGACGGGCGAACCCATCACCGACAAGAGCGATCTGGCAGCCATGGAGACGGCGATGGATACGGTGAACACGCTCGCCAGCCGCCGGCTTTATGGCTTCGACAAGATCGACATACCCACGATGGTCAACTACCTGGCCGTCAATGACCTGATCGAGAACAACGATCAGGGTCATAAAAACTGCTATATCTACCGCGATACCTATGGTTCGGGGGAATGGTCCATCCTGCCGTGGGATCAGGATCTGGCATTCGGGCATACATGGACGGGCGGGAAGGGCTACTTTGATGACGAGATAGACGCCCAGCGCCCTCTCCGCAACGGTGCGGACAACCGGCTCAAAGAACTCGTCTGGCAGTCTCCCGAAATGAACGCGATGTATGTGCGCCGCCTGCGGACGCTGATGGACAAATACCTCATCTCCGCCAATGCCACTACCGGCCCGTGGGAGACACGCATCAATCAGCTAGTGAATCAGATGGACCCGCCCGCCGCCGGAACCAACTCGGATGCGTATCTGGACATGCTGAAGTGGGGTTACTGGCTCGATGCCGGCGGCGGGGCTCAGCAAGGTGTCGGCGTATTTACAAACGACCATAGCATCCGCCCACAGGCCACGCGCATCCTCAGCGCTAACCCGACTCCGCCTTATCCGTCCGCGAATCCTTATGACCAATTCGGCTACACCAGCATCCCGGCCTTTATCCCCGGCCGTCGGCAGTATCTCTACACGCTGGATCCCACCAGCGGCGGCGTTCCCATTCCTGCCGCGCAGGCGGCCGCGCCTTCGGGTCTGGTCTTTGAGCAGGTGGAGTTTAACCCGGCCTCCGGCAACCAGGAGCAGGAGTATTTCATCCTGCGCAATAACAGCGCGGACTACATCGACATCTCGGGATGGAAGATCACCGGCGCGGTGAGTTACACCTTCCGCGGCGGCACGGTTATTCCGCCTTTCACCTCCGGCAGCGCCATCACCGCCACGGGCGATGTCCATGCGGGCCGGCTGCACGTCGCGCGGAATCCGGGCCAGTTCCGGCTGCGCACGGCCAGCCCTAAGGCCGGCGAATACCGTCTCGTCGTCGGCCCTTATTCCGGCCAGCTCTCGGCCCGCGGCGAGACGGTCAATCTCGTCATCCCCGGAGCCACGCCCGCGCAGGATGTGATCGCCGCGACCACGACCTATGCCGGCACACCCACCGCCGGGCAAAACGCCCTGCGCGTCACCGAGCTGAACTTTAACCCCACCGCACCCACCGCCGCCGAACTCGCCGCGCTGCCCGGCGTGCAGGCGACTGACTTTAAGTTCATCGAACTGCTCAATACGGGAGTGACGCCGCTCAATATCGGCGGGGCCAGTTTTAGCAATGGCGTCCTCTTTACTTTCCCCGCCAACTTCACCCTGCAGGCGGGACAGCGTTGTGTCGTCGTCGAGCTCGCGGCGGCCTATAACCTCCGCTATGGCGGCTCGGGCGCGGTTGTCGCTGGCCAGTGGGACGGCAATCTCAGCGGCAATGGCGAAACCATCCAGCTTCTTGATTCGGTCGGTGAATCCGTGCTGCAATTCACCTATGACCCGCTGTGGTTCGGCGTGCCCACACCGGGCAACCCATCCGTGCTGATTCCCGCAACCGGTTACTCGCTCGTGACCCGCACCAGCAGCCCGGCGTGGGATGGCTACGATACACCCACAAACTGGGCGCTCTCCGACACCGCCGGAGGCACTCCCGGCACGGGCGAGACCACCTTTGCGAATGTCTATGTCGGCTGGCGCAAGAGTTACTTTTCCGCCGCCGAGGAAACCAATCCCAACCTCTCGGGAGTGGCGGCCGACGCGGACGGCGACGGGCGCATTAACTTCGAGGAGTTCGCCTTTGGTGGAAATCCCCGCGTCATGGAAGGCAAACCCATCCCGGCAACCTCCATCGTCAACGTCGGAGGCCTGAACTACCTCGCCATTACCTATGACCGCCGCCACCACACACTGGATGCCACCTTTACGGTCGAGGTGAGCAATGATCTCAGCACCTGGACGCCCGTGGATTTTCCCATCGGCAGTGTCACCGATCTCGGCAATGGCATGGAGCGCGTGACTTACCGCGACAGCCAGCCCGCCGGCACCGGCCAGCGCTTTCTCCGCGCCCGCGCCACGCGGTAGGGCGGGCGGGAGAGCCGAGGGCACGCAATTCCCCGGCAATTCCTCCACTGGGCAAGCCCAGTATAAGAACGCGGTCAGCGCAGTTTGCGGTCGATGTCGAGGAGGCTGGCGTTGAGATCCTCGAGTTTGAACGGCTTGAGGAGCACGGTGGCCTGGACCCGCCGGAAGAAGTGATCGACTTTGGTGTCGTTTTGGTGGCCGGTGATGAAGACGAAGCGGAGGCGGGCGGCGGGCCGGACTCGGGTGACGGCCCAATAGAACATCTCGCCGCCGACTTTGGGCATCATCATGTCGCAGATGATGAGGTCGAAGGTTTCGCGCATGATGGCGCGGAGGCCTTCGGCACCGTTGCTCACTTCCGTTACTTTGTAGAAACGCGAGACGAGGTAGTCGCGGATGACGTCGCGAAAATCCTGCTGGTCGTCGAGGAGCAGAACCTTGAGCGCGGGTGTGTCGCGCGGTGCTGGCGGCACGATGGCGGGCGCAGGGGGGCCGCCGGGGTCGAGGTCGATCGGTTCGTGGGTTTGGGCGCGGAGAATCATCGGGAATTCTACGGATTGAGGTAGCAACGGGGATGCCAGCGAGGGCATCCATCGGGCCAAATCCGGTGTTCCGGGAAAAAAAGAAGCGCGATCATTGCTGATCGCGCTGCGGAGGCCGGGGAACGGAACTTGGGTTGTGGGTGAAGGTGGGTTCCTGGCTCGCAGCAAGACATTATGCAGCATGCGTGCCAGCGGGTTGGGCGGTTGCGGGAAAATTTCGGCGACGGGGTTTAGAGGCCGAGCCGGTTCAGGGCGGTGACGGTGGCGGCGTCGAGGCCGGAGGCGGCGGTCCAGACGATGAAAAGGTTGTGCCCTTTGTCGTAGGTTGCAAAGGCGGTTTTGTCGTTGCGGTGCCAGTGACGGAAGGAACCCCGCCAGCCGTCGTCCCACCAGCCGGATTTGTTGCCGCTGGCGTCGAGCGCGCCCTGGAGTTCGAGGTCGGTGAAAGGCGCGCCGGTTTGCTTTTTCACGAGCGCATAGGCGGCGACATCGGCGTCGAAGCCGATCTGGAGATTCTGCGTGGCGCTGCGATAGACGTAGCTGGCGAATTTCGGGTTGGCGCCGCCGGCGATCGCCGTGAGGGGCTTTTTGTAGCGGGTGTCACATTCCGGTTTGGAGAGCCCGACCTGGGCGCGGGCGGCGGGCGGCAGGGCGAGCATGATGGGGATGAAAAAAGGGAGGAGTTTCATGGAGGCGCGAAATCGCCGGATCGTAGAGTGAAGGCGGAGGCCGTCAAGCGGTGCGCGCGGGCTCCGAACGCGCCGCGGAAAAGGTCGCGGAAATCTTTTCTAAGGAACCATTCCCCATGCGGTCACACCCTCCGAAGCAGCACCCGAAGCCAGCCCGCGAGCGCGCCGGAAAGGACAAACAAACCCGGCGATTAACGGGTTTGATTTTCCCCGGCGCACCGCTAGGATGCCGCCGTTCCCTTCACCAAAATCAACCCACCGAAACTTATGAGCGATATCCAACCCGTCACTTGGTTCGACGATCCCGCGCACTTCCGCAAACCGTCCCGCCGCGAATTCCTTTACACCGGCCTCATCGGCGGGCTCGGCCTCACGCTGGGCGACTTTTTCAAGCTGCAAGCCGCGCAGACCTCGACGCCGGGGATCGTGGCCCCGCCGCAGGTGGCGAAGTCGATCATCCACATTTTCATGCCGGGCGGCTGGGCGGCGCAGGAGACTTTTGATCCGAAGCCTTACGCGCCGATCGAATATCGCGGCCCGCTCGGGTCGATTGATACGAAGCTCGATGGCGTCCGTTTCTCCGAGCACCTGAAGGCGACGGCGCAGATCGCCGACAAGATCACGGTCGTCCGCTCGATGACCCACGGTGAAGCGGCGCACGAGCGCGGCACGCACAATATGTTCACCGGCTACCGTCCGTCGCCGGCGCTCCAGTTTCCCTCGATGGGCTCGGTCGTCTCGCATGAGCTGGGCTCGCGCAACAACCTGCCGCCCTACGTTTGCGTGCCGAACATGCCGAATGAATTCGCCGGCAGCGGCTATCTCTCGACGGCGCACGGCCCGTTCAGCCTCGGCGGCGATCCGGCGAGCAACGGCTTCGCGGTGCGCGACCTGAACATGCACGCCGGCATCACCCCCGAGCGTTTCGACCGCCGCCGGAACATCCTCTCCACGGTCGATGAGCATTTCCGCACTTTGGAAAAAAGCGACTCGCTCGACGCGATGGACAGCTTCTATCAGGCGGCCTACTCGCTCGTTTCCTCGGAGTCCGCGCGCGAGGCTTTCAACCTCGCTGCTGAGCCCGCGCCGATGCGCGAAAAATACGGCAACAATGAAGCCGGCCAGCGCATGCTCATGGCTCGCCGCCTCGTCGAGGCCGGCGTGCGCTTCGTCTCGATGACCTACGGCGGCTGGGACATGCACGCGAAGATTCAGGAGGGCATCGCCCGCTCGCTCCCGCCTTTCGACCAGGCTTACGCGGCGCTCATCCGCGATCTCGATGAGCGCGGGCTGCTCGACACGACCATCGTCATGGTCACCTCCGAGTTTGGCCGCACGCCGAAGATCAACAAGGACGCGGGCCGCGACCACTGGCCGCGCGTTTTCAACATCGTCTTCGCCGGCGGCGGGTTTAAGCGCGGAAGCGTTTATGGCACCTCCGACCCGACCGGTTCGGAGCCGGATGCGGATCCGCTCACGGTCGAAAACATGGCCGCGACCGTCTATCACCAGCTCGGCATCGCGCCGGAAAAGAAGCTCATCGCGCCGGGCAACCGCCCGATCGACATCGTCCGCAATGGCACTGTCGTCTCCGAGCTGCTGGCGTAAGCCTCGCGCCATCGTGCGACGAAAATTCGTCACGGCGCGCGCTGCCGCGTTTGCGGGATTCGCGCTGGCCGTGTCCGCGCAGGCCGCGCAGGCCGCGTCGCCCACGCTCTCGCATATCGTGCCCGGCGGCGGGCAGCGCGGGACGGAGGTCGAGGTCATCTGCGAAGGCGGACGGCTCGACGACGCGAAGGGACTGCTTTTCTACGAGCACGGTTTTGAAGTGACGAGCGTGACCGAAGCGGCGGGCGGCAAGTTCAAGGCGACGATCAAAATCGCGCCCGACGCCGTGCTCGGCGAGCACAGCGTCCGCGTGTGGACGGCGACCGGCGTGGGCGAGATGCGCACCTTTTACGTCTCGCCTTATCCGCTGGTGAAGGAGGCCGACGAAGCCAAGGACGCGGCGAAAAAGGACGAGCCGCAGCCCATCGCGCTAGGCTCGACGGTGTGGGGGCGGATTCAGGGCGAGGACGTGGACCGGTTCGTCGTCGAGGCGAAAAAAGGGCAGCGCATCTCGGCGGAAGTCGTCGGCGTGCGGCTGCAGCCTGGCGATATTTTCGACACGATGCTCACGCTCACCAAAGCCGACGGCACCGTGCTCGCCGAGAACGACGACAACTCGCTCTTGCAGCAGGATCCTGTGCTCAGCTTTGTCGCGCCGGAGGACGGCAAATATATCCTCGCGCTGAAAGACAGCACCAATGCCGCGCCCGGCGAGGGCCACTATCTTCTGCATGTCGGTTCGTTTCCGCGCCCGCTCACGGTCTATCCGGCCGGCGGACAGATCGGCGAGCAGCTCAGCGTCACCTATCTCGGCGATGCCGCCGGGCCGCTGCCCGCGACGATCAAACTGCCCGCGCAACCGGATCACCATTTCCCCGTTTTCCCCGAGCAAAACGGCCAGGTCGCGCCGTCGCCGAACTGGCTGCGCGTCTCGCCTTTTCCGAACGTCCTCGAAGCTGAGCCGAACAACGAAGTCGCCAAAGCGACGCCGACCGACAAGGCGCTGCCGCTCGCCTTCAACGGCGTCATCGGCGAAAAGGGCGATGTGGATTTTTTCAAATTCACCGCGAAGAAAGACCAGGAGTTCGACGTGAATGTTTTCGCCCGCCGGCTGCGTTCGCCGCTCGATGCCGTGCTCGAAATCTACGACGAAAAAGGCAACCGCATCGCGCAGAACGACGACAGCGGCGGGCCCGACAGCTATCTCGGCTGGAAGGTTCCTGTGGACGGCACTTACTGCGTCGCCGTCAAAGATCAACTCGGGCGCGGCGGGCCGACTTTCACCTACCGCGTGGAGGTCACGCCGAAAATCGCCGAGGTCGCCGTCTGGCTGCCGGAGATGCAGCAGAACACGCAGGATCGGCAGACCATTTCCGTGCCCAAGGGCAACCGCTACGCCTCGCTCGTCAAAATCAAACGCGATAATTTCGGCGGCGATGTCGCGCTCACGCCGAGCGCCCTCCCGGCCGGTGTGGTGATGGCCGCCGGCCCCATTCTCGGCAACGTCGATACCATCCCCGTCGTCTTTGAAGCCGCGGCCGACGCCGCCGTGGCCACGCGCACCTTTGAGCTGATTGCGAAACCCACCGACGGCAAGCCGCTCGAAAGCCGCGTCGCGCATCCCATCGACATCGTCGGGAACGGCAACAACGCGCCTTACTACCGCATCGTCGCGGACAAACTCGCCGTCGCCGTCGCCGAGGAGGCACCTTTCAAAATCAAACTCGTCGAGCCGAAAGTCCCCGTCGCACAAAGCGGTTCGATGAACCTCAAGGTCATTGCCGAACGGAAGCCGGACTTCAAAGGCAAGATCAACCTCGCGCTGCTCTACGCGCCGCCCGGCATCGGCACCGCGGGCTCCGCGGAAATCAAGGAAAACGAAAACGAAGGCCTCGTGCCGCTCAGCGCGAACGGCGACGCGCAGACCAAGAAATGGAAGATCACCGTAGTTGGCACGACCGACATTGGCAAAGGCCCGGTCTGGGTTTCCACGCAACTCGCCGAACTCGAAATTATCCCGCCTTTCCTCGCCGGGCAGATCGTCCGCACGTTTGTCGATCAGGGCGACAAAACGGTCGTCACCGTGAAGCTCCAGCAGAAAGCGCCGTTTGAGGGAAAAGCGAAAATCCAGCTCCTCGGGCTGCCGAACAAAGTCACCGCCGCCGACCGCGAAATCACCAAGGACGACACCGAGGTGAAATTCGAGGTGCAGGCCGATGCGACGAGCCCGGTCGCGCGCCACGGTTCGCTTTTCTGCCAGGTCGCGGTGCCGCAAAATGGAGAGGTCATTTTGCAGACCTTTGGGCAGGGCGGCATCCTGCGTGTGGACGCTGCCACCGTCGCCAAGGCCGAGGAGAAAAAATGAAATCGAAATCCCGTCATCCGAAATCGAAACGCTCCGGCGCGCAGCATGTGAAATGGGTGCTCGGCGCATGCGTCGCCACCGCGCTGAGCGGCGCGGGCATCGTGAGTTTGCTGACCTCCGCACCTTCGCAGGCCAAAGCGGAGGGCGAAGCGGTGCCCGACGGCAGCCCGGTGCCCGCCGTGACCGCGCCGCCGACCGGCCCTTTCACGCTCGAGGTTTTTCCTGGCGACGTGAATCTCAAGACCGCGCGCGCCGTGCAATCCGTGGTCGTCCGCATCACCGAGCAGAGCGGGGTCCAGCGCGATGTGACCGGGCAGGCCGCGTTCACTTTCGCCGATCCCGCGAAGGCGAAAATCGACAAGGGCATCGTCTCGCCGCTCGCCGATGGCGACACCGCTTTGAAAGTCGCCTACGCCGGCCAGTCCATCGACGTGCCGGTGAAAGTCGCCGACGTGCAGACCGATCCGCCGATCTCCTTCCGCCGCGATGTCATGCCTGTCTTCCTCCGCTCCGGCTGCAACTCCGGCGGCTGCCACGGCTCCGCCCGCGGGCAGGACGGCTTCCGCCTTTCGCTCTTCGGCTACGACCCCGAGGGCGACCACTTCCGCCTCACCCGTGAACTTGCCGGACGCCGCATCAATCTCGCGCTGCCGGCCGATTCCATGCTCCTCACGAAATGCGTGGGCGACGCGCCGCACACCGGCGGCAAGCTGTTTGAAAAGGACAGCCAGTACGCGAAGGCGCTCATCCGCTGGCTCGAAGCCGGCGCGCCCAACGACCTGCCGACCGAGCCGACCTGCACCAGCGTCGAGATTTTGCCCAAGCGCCTCGTCCTCGAAAGCCCCGGCCAGCTCCACCGCGTCACCGTGCGCGCGCAGTATTCCGACGGCACGCAGCGCGATGTCACGAACCTCGCGCTTTTCCTCACGAGCAACGAAGGCTCCGCGAAAATCTCCAAGGACGGCATGATCACCACCGGCCAGCGCGGCGAAGCCTTCGTCATGGCGCGCTTCGCCACGCACACCGTCGGCTCGCAGGTCATCGTCATTCCGAAGGACTTGAAATTCGAGTGGCCGCAGGTCGCCGAGCGCAACTACATCGACACCCTCGTCGATCAAAAGCTGCGCGATCTCCGCATCACGCCCTCCGAGGTTTGCAACGATGAAACCTTCCTCCGCCGCGCGCACATCGACATTACCGGCGTCCTCGCCACGAGCGAGCAAGTCGCGAAATTCACCGCCGATCCCGACCCGCAGAAGCGCGAGAAAAAAGTGGACGAGCTGCTCGCGAAAAATGAGTTCACCGATCTCTGGGCGCTGAAATGGAGCGAGCTGCTGCAGGTTCGCACCGAGCAGAACAACGGCGGCTACAAAGCCACGCTCGGCTACTACAACTGGATTCACGACCAGCTCGAAAAAAATGTTCCGATCAACCAGGTCGCCGCGTCGCTCATCTCCGCGAGCGGCAGCAATCTCGAAAACCCAGCGGCCAATTATTACCAGACCGAAACCGACCCGCTGAAACTCGCCGAGGATACCGCGCAAGCCTTCATGGGCATCCGCATCCAGTGCGCGCAGTGCCACAATCATCCCTTCGACCGCTGGACCATGGATGACTACCGCGGCTTCGTCGCCTTTTTCACCCAGGTCGGCCGCAAGCCCGGCGAAGACCCCCGCGAGAAAATCATTTTTGACCGGCACGACGGCGAGTCGAAGCATCCAGTCGGCGACCGCGTGGTGCCGCCGAAATTCCTCGGCGGCGCAGCGCCCGAGTCGAAGGAAAAGGATCGCCGCGGACTGCTCGCCGAGTGGCTGTCGGCACCGGAGAATCCTTACTTCGCGCGCCACATGGCGAACCTGATGTGGGCGCAGTACATGGGTCGCGGAATCATCGAGCCGGTGGATGACGGTCGCATTTCCAACCCCGCCTCGAACCCCGAACTGCTCGCCGCGCTGACCAAGAAACTCGTCGAGTACAACTACGACATGCGGAAATTCGTCCGCGACATCTGCAACTCGCGCACCTACCAGACCAGCACCCGGCAGAACGACACCAACCTCACCGACCAGCGCAACTTCGCCCACGCCACCATCCGCCGGATGCGCGCCGAAGTGCTCCTCGACTGCATCTCCCAGGTCACCGAGACGAAGGAGAAATACAAGGGTCTGCCCACCGGCGCGCACGCCGTCGAGATCGCAGACGGGCGCACCACGAACTACTTCCTGACGACCTTCGGCCGCGCCACACGCGAGACGCTCTGCGCCCGCGAGGAAGTCGGCCCCACGCTCTCGCAGGCGCTGCATTTCATCAACGGCGACACCGTCGAAAACAAGATCGTCTCCGGCGAGGTCATCAAGAAACTGCAGGGTCAGAACAAGACGCCGCGCGAGATCACGCAGGAGCTTTATGTCCGCTGCTTTGGCCGCCAGCCGACCGAGGACGAACTCCGCAAGCTCGAACCCATGTGGGGCGTCACCGAGCAGCAGCCCGCCGTTTTCAACGACGTCTTCTGGGCGCTGCTGAACGCGAAAGAGTTCATGTTCAACCACTGAGCCGCGGTGAAAAAGCTCGCCTCATTTTCCGCTCTCCTCGCCGCCTCCATCGCGGCCCGCGCGCAGGTGCCGGACAAGGTCAACTACACCGACCACATCCTCCCCATTTTCCGCAACTCCTGCCTGAACTGCCACAACCCCGACAAGAAAAAGGCCGGTCTCGACCTCTCCACTTTCCAGGGCGCGATCCTCGGCAGCGAGAACGGCAAGGTGCTCAAATCCGGCGACGGCGCGGGCAGCCTGCTCATCAAGTGCGTCATGCCCGACGGCGACCCGAAGATGCCGCCCAAAGGCGACCGTCTCCCCGACACCGAGATCGCGATTTTGAAAAAATGGATCGACGGCCAGCTCCTCGAAACCGCCGGCGGCAAAGCCATCGCCGCCGCCGCGAACAACGTCCAGGTCGCCGTCGTTTCCCTGACCCGCCCCGACGGCCCGCCGCCGATGCCGCACGACCTGCCGCTCGATCCCGTCGTCCACACCTCGAAGACGAACGCGCTCACCGCGCTCGGCGCGAGCCCGTGGGCACCGCTCGTCGCGCTCGGCGGGCAAAAGCAAATCCTCCTCTACAACACCGAGACCCTCGAACCGCTCGGCGTGCTGCCCTTCCCCGAAGGCTTCCCCACGATCATCCGCTTCAGCCGCAACGGGCAGCTCATCCTCACCGGCGGCGGGCGCGGCGGAAAGTCGGGCAAGGTCGTCCTCTGGGATGTCCAGACCGGTGAGCGCATCGCCACGGTCGGCAATGAATTCGACCAGGTGCTCGCTGCGGACATCAGCGCGGATCAGCAGTTCGTCGCCCTCGGCGGGCCGGCCAAGCTGGTGAAAATCTACGCCACCAAAGACGGACGCCTCGTTCACTCCATCAAAAAACACACCGACTGGGTGACCGCCATTTCCTACTCGCCCGATGGTCGGCTCGTCGCCAGCGCGGATCGCAACGGCGGCGTCATCGTTTGGGAAGCCGACAAAGGCAAGGAATACAACGTCCTCGCCGGCCACAAAGGCGCGGTCACCGGGCTGTCATTTATGACCGGCGTCGTCGCATCCGCGAGCGAGGACACCACTATCAAATTGTGGGACGTGAAGGAAGGCAAAGAGATCAAGAGCTGGGCCGCGCATCCGGGCGGCGTGCAAAGCGTGGACTTCACGCCCGACGGACGGCTCGTCTCCAGCGGACGCGACAAAATCGCAAAAGTCTGGGATCAGACCGGCAAGCAGCTCATGGCCAGCGAGCCATTCACCGACATCGCCCTCCGCGCCGAGATGGCCGGCGAGCGCGTGGTCGCGGGCGACTGGAGCGGCGCGGTACGCGTGTGGTCGCTCGATGGAAAACGCGTCGGCGAACTCGATGCGAACCCGCCGACCATCGCCGAGCGTCTCGCTACTGCGACGAAACAAATCTTGGACGCGCAGACTGCGGTGCCGGAATTGCAAAAGCAAATCGCCGCCGCCGAGGAAAAGATCAAAGTCGAGATGGCCGGCAACGAGGAAAAGCGCAAAGCCGAGATGGTCGTGGCGGAGGCGAAAAAAGTGGCGGACATCGCCGCCGCCGAGGTGAAACGGAAGGAATCTCTCGCTGCCGTCGAAGCCGCGAAAGTCGCACCACAGCAGATGGAAAAAGCCATCGCCGACGGAAACGCCGCACTGCCTGCGCTGCGCGCCACGCGCGATTCCGCCGCCAGCGTGGCGGACGCGGCGGCAAAGATTCTCGTCTTCAAACAAACTTCCAACGCGCCGCCCACCGAGATCGAGGAGGCGAAAAAGGAAGTCGCCACCCGCGCCGCGCCGCGCGATGCCGCGCAAAAGCTCGTCGATGCGAAGAAGGCCGAGATCGCGCAAGCCGAAGCCACCGTCGCGCAAGCCAAAGCCGAGCAGCCCGCAAAGATCGCCGCCGCCGAAAAAGCCGTGCAGGACATCGCCGCGCAGATCGCCGCGCTCCAGCAGGCTCCCGTCGCGCCACCCGCCGCACCCGCCGATTCCCCGGCCGCGCAGGAGATCGCCAAGGCCAAAGCCGCCATCGCGCAAAGCTCCGCGCAGATCGCCGCCGCCCAAGCCGAGCTGGACAAATGGCGCGGCGCGCAAGTGCTGCAAAACGTCCACAACGCCCGCCAACTCGTCGTCGACAAAACCGCCCAATACGAAAGCCTCGTGCAAGCTGTGAAGGACGCGCCCCTCGCCATCGAGCGCGCCCGCGCCGACCTCGCCGCTGCGGAAAAAACCACCGCCGAGTCGCCGGCCAAGATCAAGGAAGGCGAGACGCTTTTCGCCGCCACCCAGCAGGCCGCCGCCGTGCAGAAAGCCGCCCTCGATGCCGCGCAAGCCGCAGTCGCGGAAAAAGAAAAAGCGCTCAAGGCGCTGACCGACGCACCCAAACCGGCGGGC
>JANXSB010000097.1 GCA_025352865.1 Chthoniobacter sp.
GAATCCAGCGGAGCGCTGGCTTCCTGCCGCGGTTTACAACGCCCTAGCCAAGTGGCTCGGCGGAGTGGAAGTCGAAGTCAAAGACATCGCATAACCGGCCGGGCAGACCGCCCGCGATACCCCACTCCCGCAAAGGCTCACGGCAGGAGCATGAAGGCCGCGCCCATGATCGCGGTGGGCACGAGGGCGGCGAGGAAGAGCTTCAGCGGCGAGATGCCGCCTTCGCCGAAGTATTGCTGGAGGAGCGACTGCCCGGCGGGGTTTGGCGCATTGGCGATGACGGTGAGCCCGCCGCCGGTGACGGCACCGGCGAGGACGGCGTATTTCAGCGGGTCGGAAAGGCCGGGCACGCGCGAGGCGAGGTAGGCGATGGCGGCGTTGTCATTGACGGCGGTGAGCAGCGTGGAGCCGAGCATCAGCGGCCAGCGGGTGAGGCTGCCGATGAGCGGCGCGATCCACCACTGCTGGCAGCCGCCGTGGATGATGAGCGCGGCGAGGAAGAAGCCGACGAGCATCGGCCCGCGCAGGGCGATGGCGTGCTGATGCCGCCCGGTGGCTTCGGTGAAGGCGATGAAGAAAAGGAACCCGGCGATGACGAGCGGCGGGTGATGGGACATCATCACCGTCCAGACGATGAAGCCGATGTGCGCCGCCGTGATGCAGAAAGGGATCGCGCCGCCGTCCGCGGCCGCGCCCACGGCATCGGGCACGAGGGCGGCGAGTTCGCGGCGGAAACGGAGAAAGTAGATCGCGTTTGCCACGAGGATGCCGATCACCGCTTTCCACCCGAAATGCGTGAGCATGAAAGTGAAGTCCCAGCCCCAGGTGTGCGCGACCATGACGACGGGCGGGGCCGCGAAATGGCTGAGCGTGCCGCCCACGGAGATATTCACGAAAAGCAGGCCGAGCGTGGCGTAGCGGAGGCGCGGGCCGGGGTTCAGCGCGTAGAAACGCCGGCCGAGGAGCAGCGCGCAGATGGTCATGGCCGCCGGCTCGGTGATGAATGAGCCGAGCAGCGGCCCCGCCGTGAGGATGGCCAGCCACCACGCCGCCGTGCCGCCGCCGCCCAGCGCTGCCGTGCGCCCGAGGCACACCTCGGCAAAGCCCAACACAGGCCGCGAGCCCGCGGTGGCCATGGCCACGACCACGAAGACCGGTTCCGCGAAGCTCGTGCCGCTGACGTAATGCACCATCGTCCCCCACCCTTTGAAGACCGCGATGGCCGCCGCGAGCGGCAGCGCCCAGATGCCGAAGACGGCCTCGACTTCGCCGAGAAAATGAAACGCGTGCGCGCGGAACCGCAGCCGGTCGCGGGTACGGTTCCGCGCCGGCGAATCATCGCCACCCGCCTCGCGCTCGCCGAGCACCTCCAGCTCATGCTTATAGCGGTGCGAGATGTGGAGAAACTTTCCCGCCATGAACGTGTGCGCGATGGCGAGGAAAAAGAGGAGCGTGGCCGCCACGTCGAAAGGCTCGGCCGCCGCGCGCTGGAGCAGCCGCGCGGCGAGAGGCGCGGCGGGGTCGTCGGGGTAGCTGTCGAGCGCGCGGGGAAACGGGGTGCCGGACAGCGTATCGGAGGCATCGCCCGCAGCGTGCGCCAGCGCGGCGATGCCGAGGAAGATGAAAGCAGCGAGCAGCGCGCTGCGGATGCGCGGGAAATGGAGACGGGACATGGCAGATACCGCGTCGGATTAGCGGAAGCCCCGCGCTTTGTCGCCAAAGGAAACACCGCCGCGCGATAGCGAAATTTCGCGGTGGCGTTCGGCGTGGGGTTTTGCTCCCTTTGCCGCCCACTCCAAAACCTCTCCCATTTCGATCCCATGACCAGACTGCTTCTCCCGCTCGCTCTCGCCCTCGCCCTCATCGTGCCCGCACGGGCGCAGGAATTGAAATGGGACAAGACCGACCTCGGCCCGTTTCACACGGGATGCTTCAAGATCAACGGGCAGGTCACGGCGAAGGGCATCGCGATCAAAGTGGGCGACAAGGAGCATCCGGCGACGGTGCTTTTCGATCCCGAGCTGCTGCGGGTGAGCGCGGCGTGGACGGGCGGGTTCGTGAAGTTTCCGCGCGGACGCGGCGGGCTGGAGGGGCAGATCACGCCGGACGGCGAGGTGACGTTTTCCACATTCTATCTGCCGGGCTGGAGCACGGGCGAAATCGGCGATGACCCGCGGGACAAGCACCAGGGCCATTTGCCAGCCGACGTGGCGAAATATCGCGGGCTGTATGTGAATGGCGACAAGGTGGTGCTGAGCTACACGGTGGGGAAAACCGCGGTGCTGGAGCTGCCTGGCGCGGACGTGAAGGGCGAGGTGCTGATCCTCTCGCGGACGATCGCGCTCGGGGCCGGGCCGGCGGTGACGATGCTCATCGGGTCGGGAGAATTTGTGACCGTAGTGGATCATGCGCCGGAGGCGAAGGTGGAGAAGACGGCGGACGGCAAGGCCGTGCTCCGCCTGCCGGCACGCACGCAGCCGCTGACGTTCCGCGTCTCCTTCACGCCGGAGAAGCGGCGCGGACCGGAGGGCCCGGAACCGTCGAAGACTCCACTGCCCGATCTCGTGGCGCTGTGCAAAGGCGGGCCGGCGCATTGGGGCGCGGCGCTGGAGACGCAGGGCAAGCTGGGCACGGGCGACGGGCCGTATGTGGTGGATGAAATCACCGCGCCGGACAATAACCCGTATGGCTCGTGGCTGCGCTTCGGCGGGCACGACTTTTTTCCCAATGGCGACGCCGCCGTGGTGAACATCAGCGGCGACGTGTGGCTCGTGAGCGGGCTCGACGAGAAGCTCGGAAAAGTGAAATGGAAGCGCGTGGCGACCGGCCTTTTCCAGCCGCTCGGCTGCAAGGTCGTGGACGGAAAAATCTACGTGCTCGGCCGCGACCAGATCACCCGGCTGCACGACCTCAATGGTGACGGCGAAGCGGACTACTACGAGTGCTTTAACAACGACTGCGTGGTGACGGAAAACTACCACGAGTTCGCGCTCGATTTGCAGACGGATAGCGCGGGCAATTTCTACTACGGCAAAGGTTCGCCGTGGGAGCCGACGAATATGAGCCCCGATCAAGGGACGCTCATCCGCATTTCCAAAGACGGTGCGAAAAAGGAAACGGTCTGCGTCGGTCTGCGCGCGCCAAACGGGCTGGGCATGGGGCCGAAGGATTTCCTGACGTGCAGCGACAACCAGGGCCACTGGATGCCCGCGAACCGGATCAACATCATCAAGCCCGGCGGCTTCTACGGCATGACGCCCGCGGCGCACAAAGTTATCCATTTCAAAGCCGCCGACGGCACCGAGTTCGACGCGAACCCGAGCACGGAAGAGGCGCGCAAGGATTTCAAGACGAACTTCTGGGGCAACGCGCAGGCACCCATCCCGACCGCGGGCTATGAACTGCCGCTCGTCTGGCTGCCGCAGGATGTGGACAATTCGCCCGGCGGCGAGGTCTGGGCGAGCGGCGGAAAATGGGGCCCGTGGGAGGGCCGCATGCTGCACCTCAGCTACGGCCACTGCGTGCTCTACGGCGTGACGATGGAGAGCGTCGATGGCGTGGCGCAGGGCGCGGTGGTGAAGTTCCCGTTCAAGTTTCCCAGCGGCATCATGCGCGGACGCTTCGGCCCGCAGGACGGCCAGCTCTACGTCTCCGGGCTGAACGTGTGGCAGAGCGACGCGGCGAAATTCGGCTGCTTCTCCCGCGTGCGTTACACCGGCGCGGCGGTCACGATGCCGGTCGAGTTGCACACGCTCAAAGACGGCGTGGCGCTGCAATTCAGCAACCCGCTCGACGCCGCCTCCGCGACCGACGTGCAGAACTACGACATCCGGCGCTGGAACTACAAATGGACCGGCCAGTACGGTTCGGATGATTTCAAAGTCAGCGACGGGAGCAAGGGCAAGGACGCCGTGCCCGTCGAGAAAGCCGCGCTTTCGCCCGACAAGAAAACGTTGACGCTCACCCTCCCCGGCATGCAGCCGTGCATGAGCATGCGGCTGAAATTCAAAATCCAATCCGCGGATGGGCAGCCGGTGGAGCAGGAAATCCACAGCACCATCCACCGCGTGCCGGGCATGGCGGCGAAATAGATTCCCGCTCACTTCAGCCGCACCAGCCGCAGGCTCTCCATCGCGAAAACCGCCTCGCCCTTCACCGCGCGTAACTCGGCGACCAACACCACGTCGCCGTCCGCCTCGAACTCGTAACTCATCGCCTTCGCCGCGCCGCTCCCCGTCAGCCACTCGCCCGCCGGCTCCTTTCCCGAAATGCGGAGCCCCGCGCCCGCACCGCTCACGCCGGCTGTCTTCACCTTCGCCTCAAAACGATAGCGCCCCGCCGTGAGCGTCACCGGACAGCGCCACGACGCCTGGCACTCGCCGTACGCGATCACACGCAAATCCTTTTCCGCGCGCTCCAGCTTCGCGTCGCCTTCCTGCTTCGTCGTCCAGCCCTTCGCCAGCCGCGCGATGCCGGCCTTGTCAAAGCGCAGCGGCTCCGGCATCTCGCCGAGCGCCTTGCCCACAAACGCGATGCGCTGCGCGATGATCGCGCGCAACTCCTCCTGCGGCTCGCGCAATTCCCTGGCCAGCCCCGCATCGCGCTTCGCCACCGCCGTCAGCACCTTCGCGCTCGCGTCGCCGATTTGCGCCGGCCAGTCGCGGCTCTTCAGCATCTTTTCATACAGCTCCGCGACCCGCGCGCGATACAGCGCCTTTCCCTCCGCACAGCCCACAAACGCTCTGCCCACAATGCTCTCCGGCCCGCGCTGGATGTCGAAGTCGCTTTGCTTGAACGGCTCATCCATGCCGTGCGGGATGAACGTGAGCAGGTTCGTTTTCGGGTTCTGGTAGATGCGGTAGTTGTTGCGGAAAAAGTCGTAGCTGTCGCCGATGCAGAGCAGCGTTTCGAGCGAGAGAAAGGTCGCGAAGCGCTCGACATCGAGGATCGCGCGCAGCTTTGTCCAGCGCTGCGCCGCGTCGTCCTCGCGGCACGCAGCGAGAAGCTGCTCGATGGCGCGAAAGTCCTTCGCGTCGCCGCTGCTTTTCTTCAGCTCCTGATCGATGTCCTTGCAGAAACCTCCCTCGTAAAAATCGCCCGTCGGGTCGGCGAAAAACGGCGCGAACAAATCCGGCGTGTAGCCCTCGGTGAAAACGTAGAGCCCAAGATCGCGTCCGTTCAGCGAGACAAACGCATGCGTGCAACGGATCGCGGGGATGCCCGCCGCGCGCACCATCTCGCCGCAGAGCTGCTGGCGGAGCGCGCTCGGGTCTTCGCGCGAGTTGTTGAGGTGGAACTTTTTGAAACCGTTAAACCGCTCCGCGCCCTT
>JANXSB010000146.1 GCA_025352865.1 Chthoniobacter sp.
CCGTCCTTTTCCTCGGTCACGTCTTTGACGCCGGGGAGCTTGCTGAGCAGTTCGCGACCATTAGCTGCGCCTTTGGCCTCGAGGCGCATGCTCCCGGCGGCGCGGTGGTTCTTGAGGAGGTTCTCGGCGGTGTCGTCGGCGCGGATGGTCCCTTTGTGGATGACGATGACGCGCGAGCACATGATCTCGACCTCGGGGAGGATGTGCGTGGAGATGAGGACGGTGCGTTTGCCGCCGAGGTTCTTAATGAGTTCGCGGACGTGGCGGATTTGATTGGGGTCGAGGCCGATGGTGGGCTCATCGAGGATGAGCAGTTCGGGGTCATGCACGAGCGCGTCGGCGAGACCCACGCGCTGGCGGTAGCCTTTGGAGAGCGCGCCGATGAGCTTGCGCTCGACATCGCGCAGGCTGCACAGCTCGAGAACGTCGCCGACGGCCTGCTTTACTTTGCCGCCGGCGACGCCTTTGAGATTGGCGCGGTAGCGGAGGTATTCGCCCACGCGCATGTCGGTGTAGAGCGGGGTGTTTTCCGGGAGGTAGCCGAGGCGTTTCCGCGCTTCGAGGGATTGGGCGAAGACATCGAAGCCAGCAATGCGCGCGGTGCCGGAGGTGGCGGGCAGGTAGCTGGTGAGGATTTTCATCGTGGTGCTTTTGCCCGCGCCGTTGGGCCCGAGAAAGCCGACGATTTCACCCTTGGCGACGGCGAAGTTGAGTTGGTTGATGGCGGCGAAGCCCGCGTAGCGTTTGGTCAGGTTTTCGACTTGGATCATGGGAAAGTTTTACTTGGCGATGAGCTGCACGGTTTCGCTTTGGCGGACGTTGCGCCCGTTGGCGTGGCGGATGAGGCCGACGGTGAAATCGACCGCGGAACCGCTGTCCACTGCCTTGAGCAGCTCTTCGACTTGCTGGACGGACGCGACTTCGTACCTGCCGACCTGCGTGATGACAAGCCCCTGCTTCACCCCCGCGCGCTCGGCCACACTATGCGCGTCCACATCCGCGATCAGCACGCCGGTGCCGGGCTCGTAGCCGAGTGATTCCGCGAGCTTCGGCGTGAGGTCCTGGAGCGAGAGGCCGAAGTATTTTCGCGCACGCGCTTTCGCGTCTTCCGCTTCTTTCGCGGCCTTGGGGTTGGCGGCGATTTTTTTGAAATCGGTGACGCGCTCGCGCACGATCTCGCCGGGAATGGCGAAGCCGAGCCCCTGCGTGGGCACGCCCTGCGGGGTGTAGGCCATTTTCACGGAGCTGACGCCGACGAGCTTTCCCGCGAGGTCCACGACGGGGCCGCCGCTGTTGCCGGGGTTAATCGCCGCGTCGGTCTGGATGAGGTTTTTGTATTCGGTGTCGCCGAGCGCGACGGTGCGGTTTTTCGCGCTGAGGATGCCGCGCGCGACGGAGCTGCCGTAGCCGAGCGGGTTGCCGAGCACGAGGACGGTTTCGCCGAGGAGATTGGGGGAAAGCGCGTCGAGGTTGATGAAAGGGAGCGGCTCCTTCGTGTCGATTTTCAAAAAGGCGAGGTCGGCCTCGGGTGAGCCGGCGATGTATTTGGCGGAGTAGGTTTTTCCGTCATTCGTGGTCACGGAAATTTTCAACTCCGCGGCGCGCTCGACCACATGCTCATTGGTGACGATGTAGCCGGTTGCATCGACGATGAAGCCCGAGCCGAGGCTCTGCACTTTCTGTGAAAGGACGCGCGGGCGGCGCATCGGGCCGCCGAAGAACTGGTTGAATAACTCGTCGCGCGGATCGCGGACGGTGCGCTGGATGATGCGCTCGGTGTTGATATTGACCACGGCGGGCATGGCCTTGGCCACGGCGACGACGGAGGGCTCGGCGGCGGGATCGGTCTGCGCGCGCAGGCTGGAGAAAGCGGGGAGCGTGGCGAGGAGGAGGAGGAGTGGGCGGAGGGTCATCGTGGGATTGCGGGCCACGTCAGACACGCGGGACGCGGGGACGTTGAAAAAAATCCCGTGACAGCGCGGACGGGCCGATGCCCGGAGATCGGCTCTGGCCCTTATTGTCCGGCGGGCGGGGTCTTGAAAATCGAAGGCGCGGTGGAGCCGGTTGCGGGGCCTTTTGCCACGGCTTTCGTTTTTGCTTCCTCCAGGATCGCCGTCCATTGCGCGGCGTCCTTGTAGCCGCTGCTGCTGGCAAGCGCCTTGCCGTGCGCATCGGTGACGACGATGAAGGGCAGCGTGCTGCCAAATTTTTCCTTGGCGTACTTCCGCATGAATTCGCCCTCGGTTTTCGCGTCGTCGATGTTCAGGTCGGCCATGACATAGGTGTCGGCGGTGACGGGGATTTTCCCCTCACGGATCATGGCCTTGGTGGCGTTGCAGTTTCCGCAGGTCGGGCGGCCGAGGAGGATGAAGGCCATCTTCTGCTGCTGCCCGGCGGCGGAGAGCGTCTTGTGCATGTCGGTGAGAGGCTGCGGGGCTTCGGCGAAAGCGGAGCACGCGAGCACGGCGAGGGTGAGGAGGAGCGCGGGAGTTTTCATAGGGCCGAAAAAGTAGGCGCCGATGCCATCGAAGTCGAGCGCGCATCCGGCGCGAAATTCCCTCGCCTTTTTACCAAAGGCCCGCACCCTCCGCCGGTTCACACTCCACCCATGAAACTTCGCCTTCTCATCCTCCCGCTCACGCTCACCGCTGCCGCCGCTTTTGCCCAAGACAAGCCCGCCGCCCCGCCCGCGCCCACTTTCCCCACGGTGCTCGATCATGTCGATCTCAAGGACGGCGACACCTTCGTCTTCCTCGGCGACTCGATCACCCACCAGTGCCTCTACACGCAGTACGTCGAGGACTTCTTCTACACGCGCTACCCGAAGATCCGCATCCACTTTCACAACGCCGGCGTCGGCGGCGACCGCGCGAGCGATGCGCTGCTTCGCTTCGACGAGGACGTCGCCGCTTACAAACCCAAATACGTCACCATCCTGCTCGGCATGAATGACGGCGGCTACCGCGGTTTCGACCAGCCGACCTTCGACACCTACTCCGCGGGCATGACCACGATCCTGGAAAAAATCGCCGCCCTCGGTGCGACCGCCATCCCGATGACGCCGACCATGTTCGACTCCCGCGCCAAGCGCGCCCACAACGACAACGCCGAGCCCCGCAACTCGCTCTACAACGGCGTGCTCGCCTTCTACGGCGCTTGGCTCCGCGACCAGGCCGAGCAGCGCGGCCTCGGCTACGTGAACATGTGGACGCCCCTCAACGACATCACCCTCGCCGAGCGGAAAAAGGACGCCAATTTCACCATGATCGGCGACGGCGTGCATCCAGGCGCGGCGGGCCAGTGCGTCATGGCTGTGGCCGTGCTCAATGACATCGTCCAGCACACCGCCGTCTCCGCCATCGTCATCGAGGAGAAAGATGGCGCGCTTTCCGCCAATGCCACCGGCGGCACCGTCGAGGGCTTCAGCGCGGGGGAAAAAATCGCCTTCACCTTCACCGCCGGACGGCTCCCGTGGGTGCTCCCGCCCGACGCCGCGCTCGGCTACAAGCTCACCTCCGCCGGCCACAAGCTGAGCAACGAAAAGATCAGCGCCCGCGGCCTCAAGGCCGGCAAATGGCAGCTCTCCATCGACGGTACGCCCGTCGGCACCTACACCGCCAGCCAGCTCGCCGCTGGGGTGGAGATCGAGGAAAACGACAAGACGCCCGAGTATCAGCAGGCGCTGAAAGTCGCCCTCCTCAACAAAGCGCGCAACGACGCCGCCTACCAGGGTATCCGCGGCGAATATGCCCAGCTCAAAGGCAAGCGCCACGAAATCAAAAAACTGGAGGACGCCAAAGCCCCCGACTTCGACGCGAAGAAGGCGGAGTTCGACACCTACTACGCCGCGATGAAAGCCAAAGTCGCCGACCTTCTCGCCAAAGCCCGCGCGCTGGAGGACGAAATCTACCAAGCCAACCAGCCCGTGCCGCATAAGTACGAGCTGGCGCTGGTGCCGTAGGGGGAAAGGCGACGGGTGATGGGGGGAGAGGGATGAGGGATGAGGTATGAGTGATGAACGCCGGAGCTGACCCTGCCTTTCATACCTCATCCTTTATACCTCATACCTCACACCTTTCCGCCTTCCGCTCGACACCCACCCGTGCCTCCGCTACACCCCACCGCGCCATGCTCACCATCCTCTTCCTCGGCGACATCGTCGGCGAACCCGGCCGACGCGCCGTCATCGACGTGCTGCCGCGCTGGAAGGAAGAGCGCGGCCTCGACTTCATCGTCGTCAATGGCGAGAACTCCGCCAACGGGCGCGGCATCACCCCGAAGATCGCCGTCGATCTCATGCGCGCCGGGGCCGCCGTCATCACCACCGGCGACCACATCTGGGATCAAAAGGAAATCCTCCCCTTTCTCGACGACGAGCCGCGGCTCCTGCGCCCGCTCAACTACCCGCCCGGCACCCCCGGCGGCGGCTCCATCGTCCTCGAAACGGCGAAGTGCAAAATCGCCGTCGTCAACGTCCAGTGCCGCACCTTTATGAACCCGCCGTTGGAAAATCCCTTCCTCGCCATGCGCGATGAGGTCGCCCGCCTGCGCGCCGAAACCCCCGTCATCCTCGTCGATGTCCACGGCGAGACGACCTCGGAGAAAATCGCTCTCGGGCGCTACCTCGATGGCCGCGTCAGCGCCGTCCTCGGCACGCACACGCACTGCCAGACGGCCGACGAGCAGATTTTCCCTGGCGGCACCGCCTATCTGACCGACGCCGGTTTTTGCGGCCCCACGGAGAGCTGCCTCGGGCGCGAACTGCGGCCCATCATCGAGCGCTTCCTCACGGGCCGCCCGATCCTTTTCCCCATCGCCGGCGGGCCGGTCGGGCTGCGCGGGGCCATCGTGGAGATCGACGAAGGGACGGGCCGTGCGCTCTCGATCACCCGCGTTGCCGAGGCGTGGGTGCCGCCTCCCGCGCCTCCCGCGTAACCCCGGGACAGAAATAGGGCGGTTGCCCGGCGATTTGCGCCCTTGCAGGCAGGGCACGCACGGCGCACCTTCGCAGGCCATCGCCAAAGAGCGACCGGTTTCCGGTTTTCCGGTTGTCCCCATCTCCCATGAATACGCCCCCCCGACTGTTTCCCGCCCTGCTCGCTGCTGCGGCGCTCTTTTTCCCCGCGCTGCTCGGGGCGCAGGGGGAGGACGCGCCGCTCGCGGCGGTGCCGGTGCCGCCGCCGACGGTGACGACGCTCTCGGCTTCGGGCATCGGGCTGAGCACGGCGACGCTCAATGGTCTGGTGCGGGGGAATGGTTTCGCGACGACTTACGCGTTTGACTACGGGGTGAGCCCGGCGCTGAATCTGGCGACGGCGGGGCAGTCGCTCGCGGATGTGAATACGACGCAGGTGGTGAGCGCTTCCCTCTCGGGGCTGGCGCTGAATACGACCTACGCCGTGCGGGTGCGGGCGACGAATGCGGGGGGGACGACGCTGGGCTCGACGCTGACCTTTTCCACTCCGCCGCTGACGATGGGCGGGGACGGGCGCTATACGCTGGCGGCGGGAAAGACGTGGACACTGGGGCAGGAGGCGCTCCTCCCGGGGGATCTGATCGTGGAGGGGACGCTGGTGCCGGCGGGTTTCAAGCTGACGGTGCTGGGGACGGTGACGGTGCGGCCGGCGGGGGCGATCACGAATCCGGGAGGGAAGATGCATGGGTTCTTTCGCGATGGGGCGGGGAGTGCCGGGGTGGTGACGGACCTAGGTGGGCTGGAGACGCTGGCGACTTTCGGGCTCGTGGGGCAGCAGCCGATGGCGGCGCTGCTCGACGGCGGGGACGGGTGGATGTACGGGACGGCGGCTTCGGGCGGAAAGGGGCTGGCGGGAACGGTCTTCCGGGTGCGGCGGACCGGGGAGGCGGAGGTGCTGGGGAATTTCGACGGGGTGAATGGACTCGCGCCGCAGAGTGCGCTGGCGGGGTCGGCGGCGGGCGGCATCTATGGGACGACGACGGGGAATGGGGCGGGGGTGAAGGGCACGGTCTTCCAGGTGCTGCCGGCGGGGGGGATCGTGAAGGTGGCGGACTTCAACGGGGTGAATGGGCGCGCGCCGTCGGGCGGGCTGACGCTGGGGCCGGACGGGCTGCTCTACGGGGTGGCGAGCCGCGGGGGGACGGCGGATCGGGGGACGCTCTACCGGGTGACGGCGCTGGGGGCGGTGGAGAAGCTGGCGGACTTTGCGGGGCCAAATGGGGCGATCCCCCTGGCGGCGCTGACGCTGGGGACGGACGGGGTTTTCTACGGGGTGACGGCGGCGGGCGGGGCGGCGAATACGGGGCTGGCGTTCAGCTACGACAAGCTGAACGGGCTGGTGCCGCTGGCGAGTTTCACCGGGTCGGTGGGGACCGGGCCGCAGGGGGCGCTGCTGGAGGGTGCGCCGGGGGTTTTCTACGGGACTTGCTCGGCGGGCGGTGCGAATGGCTTGGGGACGGTGTTCCGGCTCGGCGACGGGCAAGGGCAGGGGCCCGGCCTGGCGGGCGGGTTGACGCTGCTGGCGAGCTTTACGAATCTGATCGGGCAGGGACCGCTGGGGCCGCTGGCGCGCGGGGCGGACGGGGCTTTCTATGGGACGGCCTATACGGGCGTGGGGAACTACGGGGCGATCTTCAAGGCGACGGACGGCGGGGCGCTGACGAAGGTGTCGTCGGTGATCGGCAATGGGGGGCTGCTCACCGGGGCGCATCCGGGCGCGGGGCTGCTGCTGGGGACGGACGGGGCGTGGTATGGGGTGTCGCAGGACGGCGGGTCGGCGGGGCGCGGGGCGGTCTTCCGCGTGCTGGCGACGGGGGTGATGGAGAATGTGGTAAGCCTCACGGACTCGGCGCTGCCCTCGGGGTTGACGGTGGGACCGGTGGACGGACAGCTTTACGGGACGACGCAGCGGGGAGGGAGCATCGGCTACGGCTCGGTCTTTGCCTGCGCGCCGCGCACGCCGCCGGTGACGCTGGGGAGTTTCTCGCCCGGTTACGGGCAGGAGCCGCAGGCGGGTGCGGGTGTGATCTTCGGCTCGGATGGCACGACGCTCTTCGGGACGGCGGCGCTCGGCGGGCTGGGGCAAGGGGTGGTCTGGAAGCTGCCGGCGGGCGGGGCGCTGTCGGCACCGGTGTCTTTCACCGGGGCGAATGGAGCGGGGCCGCTGGGCGGGCTGGTGGCGTCGGGCGATGGCGGCTTTTTCGGGACGACGGCGGCGGGCGGCGGCACGGGCAGTGCGTTCAAGACGACGACCGCCGGGGTGCTCACGCCGCAGGGCGCGTTCGTCGGCCCCAACGGCTCGGCCCCGCAGGCGGCGCTCGCTGCGGATGGCACGGGCGCTTTCTATGGCACCACGCGCACGGGTGGCTCCGCCGGTCTGGGCACGGTGTACAAGCTGACGCCCGGCAGTGGCGTGGCGGTGGTCGCGGAGTTCACCGGTGCGAACGGCGGCGGGCCGCTGGCACCGCTGCTGCGCGGGGCGGATGGGAGCTTCGCGGGGAGCACGGCGGGAGGCGGCGCGAATGCGCTGGGCGCGCTCTTTACGGTCACGCCGGGCGGGGCGGTGACGCCGCTCTTCGGCTTCACCGGCGCGGAGGGGCAGTCGCCGCGCGGGCCGCTGCTCGGCACGGGCGACGGCGGGTTCTTCGGCACGGCATCGGGCGGCGGGGCGTTTGGCAAAGGCACCGTCTTTCGTCTCGGCGCGCTCGGCACGATGCAGGTCATCGCCCACCTGACCGGCGACAACGACGGCTCCGCGCCGAGCACCGGCCTGACCGCCGCCGCCGACGGCTACCTCTACGGCTCGACCGACGCCACGCTCTACCGCGTGCCCTTTGCGCCCAGCGTGACGACGCTGGCAGCGACCGGCTTCACCCCCGTGCAGACCACGCTCCGCGGCGAAGTCCTGCCGCGCGGACTCGCGACCACCGTGACTTTTGAATGGGGCACCACGCCCGCGCTCGGCAACACGCTCGCCGCCGGCAACTCTGCGAGCACGAGCCCAGTGCCCGTCTCCGCCCCGCTCGCGCTCGCGGGCGGCACGACCTACTACTACCGCGTCAAGGCGACGAACGTCATGGGCGTGAAAACGGGGAGCGTGCTCAAGTTTAAGACTCCCGCGCTCACCGCCACCGCCGGCGGCTACACGCTCCCCGCCGGATCGGCGTGGACGCTGCCCGGCGACTACACCTTTGCCGGCAACCTCACTATCCTCGGCACCCTCGACACCGCCGGCCAGTCCCTCACCGTGCTCGGCAAACTCACGCTCAACGCCACGCTCCTCAACGCCACCGGCGTGATCTCCTACCTCGACCGCGCCGGCAACCTCCCACCAGGCGCGATCCGCCTGCTCGGCAGCGCCGCTCACGACCTCGCCGACCCCGACGGCGACGGCCTCAGCAACCTCATGGAATTCGCCCTCGGCACGAATCCGGGCGTCTTCTCGCAAAACGCGCTGCCCGTGCCCGCGATGACCGGCGGCTTCCTCACGCTGACCTACCACACGCCCGTCGGCATCGGCGGCGTGCAGGTCATCGTCGAAGTTTCCAACGACCTCGCGAACTGGTTCACCGGCCCCGGCTTCACCGCCGTGACCAGCGACACCATCGCCAACGGCGTCCGCACCGTGAGCGTCCGCGACGACCAGCCCGGCGCGCTGCACTCCATGCGGCTGCGCGTCACGCGCTGAGATTACGCCCCCACTTCCGCCCGCGCATCCGCGGCGAGTGCGGTGGAAAGGTAACGCTCGCCCGTCGAGCACGCGATGGTGACGATCAGCTTGCCCTTGTTCTCAGCGCGCTTCGCGACCTCGATCGCCGCGATCACATTCGCGCCCGTGCTGATGCCCACGAGCAGGCCCTCTTCCTTCGCCAGCCGCCGCGCCATCGCGAACGCATCGTCATTCGAGACCTGGACGCACTCCACGATCTGCGCGTTCCCGGCGGCGTCCTTAAGGTGCAGATTGTTCGGCACAAAGCCCGCGCCGGTGCCTTGGATTTTGTGCGGCCCCGGCTTCACCGGCTGCCCGGCGAGCGTCTGCGAAATGACCGGCGAATCCTTAGGCTCGACGGCAATCGCCGCGAACGAAGGTTTGCGCTTTTTCAAAACTTCGACGCAGCCCGTGATCGTCCCGCCCGTGCCGACCGCGGCGACGAGGATGTCGATCTTCCCGTCCGTGTCCGCCCACAATTCCTCCGCCGTCGTCTTCGCGTGGATCGCCGGGTTCGCGGGGTTGTTGAACTGCTGCGGCATCCACGCGTTCGGCGTGTTTTTCACGAGATCCTCGGCGCGCGCAATCGCGCCTTTCATCCCCTCCGCGCCCGGTGTCAGCACGAGCTTCGCGCCGAGCATCGCGAGCAAAGTCCGCCGCTCCACGGACATCGTTTCCGGCATCGTGAGGATGATCTTGTAGCCTTTCGCCGCCGCCACAAACGCGAGCGCGATGCCCGTGTTTCCGCTCGTCGGTTCAATGATGACGGTCTCTTTCGTCAGCACGCCGCTCCGCTCCGCGTCCTCGATCATGGCCATGCCGATGCGGTCTTTCACCGAGCCGAGCGGATTGAAAAATTCGCACTTGAGCGCGATCGTCGCGTCGAGTCCGGCGGTGACTTTGTTCAGCTTCACGAGCGGCGTGTGGCCGATGGTTTCGACGATGTTGTTGTAGATTTTGCCCATGGGATTTTGTGCGTTGGTGGTGGTTGGTGTTGGTGAAAAAACGGGCCGCATTTCTACAGCCGCGCAGTCCGCGCGGGCAAGGCCCATCTCGCGCCGCAAATGCCGCGCAGATTCCGTTTGCCATGCGAAACGCCGATGCTACTTCTCCCCACCCGCAACCCTACCCAACACACCATGGCCGACCTCCTCAACGCTCAAGACATCAAAGACTGGCTCAAAAAACTCCCCGAGTGGGACTACGAAAAAAAGCACATCGAGCGGACTTTTGAGTTCGACGATTTTTCCCAGTCCATCGAATTCGTGAACGGCGTCGCCGAGATCGCCGAGGAGGACGACCACCACCCGGAGATCGACATCCGCGATGGCAAAGTGCGCCTAGTGCTTTCCACGCACAGCGAGGGTGGTGTCACCGACATCGACTTCGAGGTCGCGGAAAAAATCGACACGCTCGTCGAATAGCGGATGCCTGCCGCGCCCGATCCATCGCCCATGCGGATGGTCGTCTGCGCGGTGCTGGTGCTCGCTTTCGCCGTCGGGGTCTGGTGCTACATTGAGTGGCGCAGCGCTCCGCCGCCGCCGCCGAAAATCGAAATGCCCGGCGGCCCCGCGCGCTAGTTTTTTCCGATGCCGAATCCACCGCTCTACGTCGCCCCGTCGCTGCTCGCCTGCGATTTCGGACGCCTGCACGACGAGGTGCGCCGCGCCGAAGCCGCCGGCGCCGACTGGCTGCACTGCGACGTGATGGACGGGCATTTCGTGGACAACATTTCCTTCGGCCCCGCGTTCGTGGACGCGGCGGCGAAAGTCGCCACCGTCCCGCTCGACGTGCATCTCATGGTCGCACGGCCCGATCACAATTTTCCCCGCTTCGTGAAAAGTGCGCGCAACATCACCGTCCACGTCGAGGCGCAGCACGACGTGGCGAAAACGCTCGCCGCCATCCGCGCCGCCGGCTGCACCTGCGGCCTCGCGCTGCGCCCGGCGACAGAATTTGAAGACGTGGTTCCGTTTCTCGATCTGATCGATTTGCTGCTCGTGATGACCGTCGTTCCCGGTTTCGGCGGCCAGCCTTTCATGCACGAGACGATGCCCAAAGTCCGCGCCGCCGCCGCCGCCCGCGCAAGTCTGGGCCTTGGTTTCCGCATCGAGGTCGATGGCGGCATCACCGCCGACACCGCCCCCATCGCCATCGCCCACGGAGCCGACACCCTCGTCGCCGGCACCTCCGTCTTCGCCGCACCCGACATGCCCGCCGCCGTCCGCCGCATTCGCGGCGCGTAAATTATCCGCGCCTACTGCGCGCTCATTTCCCGCACTTCGCCCGCTTGGAAATTCGCGAGCGCCTCGCCAACCAGAAACAGCGAACCCGTGATCAGCGTCCGCCGTTCCATCGACGCCGCAATGCGGATTGCCGCCGGCAAATCCCGCACCGCGATGCACTCCTGCCGCGGCGCGCTCTGCCCGATCGCGCGGCAGATTTCCTGCGCGCTCGCCGAGCGCGGATTCTGCACCGGCACTGCGAGGATGCGGCCCGCGATCGGTAGCAGCTCCGCGCAAATTCCGGCGACATCCTTGTCCTGCAAAATCCCGAGGATGAGCGTCGCGCGCTTCTCGCCGTAGATCTCCCGCCACGTCTCCGCGAGCCGCCGCGCCGACGCGGGATTGTGCGCGCCGTCGAGCACGAAGCGCGGCGTGATCTGCTGAAACCGCCCGGGCCACTCCACAGTTCGCAAGCCTTCCACGACAGCCTCGCCAGTCACGGTGGCGCCCAACCCCGCGACCTCCAGCGCATGCAGCGCCAGCGCTGCATTCCACCGCTGATGACTGCCCGCGAGCGCGATCTCCACATGCCGCAGCGGCGACATCACGAGGTTCATTTCCGCCCCGCGCCACATCGCGATTTGCACAATTACCACCCGCACCTCATCCGCCTGCGGCCCTGTCACCACCGGCACGCCCGGCTTGATGATCCCCGCCTTTTCCACCGCGATGGCCGCCAGCGAATCGCCGAGCCACTGCTGGTGATCCATGTCGATCCGCGTGATGACTGAAACCGCAGGCGTCACCACATTCGTCGCATCCAATCGCCCACCGAGTCCGGTTTCCAGCACCACCACTTCTGCCCCGCGTTTTTGAAACCACGCCAGCGCCAGCGCGGTGGTGATTTCAAAAAAAGTCGGCGCGTGCTCCCAGCCCTCGGTCAGTGCGCGAATCTCGCTCAAGCCATCGGCAACTTCCTCCTCGCCGATCATCTCGCCATCGAGCCGCATCCGCTCGCGAAACGTCACCAGATGCGGCGACGTGAACAGCCCCGTGCGCAGCCCCGCTGCGCGGCAGCACGCATCCAGCATTGCACACACCGAACCCTTCCCGTTCGTCCCCGCGACGTGCAGAAACTTTGGCGCGTCCGCCCCGGAAACCCTGATGCCAAGCGCCTCCGTGAGCCGCTGGATATTTTCCAGACCCAGATGAATGCCGTGAAGCTGCGTGGCGTAAAGCCAGGCGACGGCCTCGTCGTAATTCACTTCGCGGGGGCGAGGTAGCCGAGCAGATTGCCCAGCGTTTCGCGCATCTTTTTCCGATGCACGATCATGTCCACCAGCCCGTGGTCTTCGAGAAATTCGGCGGTCTGAAAATCCGGCGGCAAGTCCTGATGCGTCGTCTCCTTGATGACGCGCGGCCCGGCGAATCCGATCATCGCTTTCGGCTCCGCGATGATGACATCGCCGATGGTCGCAAAGCTCGCGCTCACGCCGCCCGTCGTCGGATGCGTGAGCACCGAGATGTAGGGCAGCCGCGCCTGCGCATGCAGCGCCAGCGCGCCGCAGGTCTTCGCCATTTGCAAAAGGCTGAGCACGCCCTCATACATCCGCGCGCCGCCGGATGCGGAGACGATGATCACCGGAATGCGCTCCTTCGTCGCACGCTCCACGCAGCGCGTCAGTTTTTCACCGACGACCGAGCCCATCGTCGCAGCGATGAAATTGAAATCCATGACCGCGATGGACGCGCGCTGCTCCTCGATCGCGCCGAAACCGCTGATGACGGCGTCCTTCAGGCCGGTCTTTTTCTGGTAGCTCTTCAGGCGGTCGGTGTAGCTCGCCATACCGGTGAATTTCAACGTATCGACCGACACCATGTTCGCGTCGTGCTCCTCGAAAGACCCTGCGTCCAGCAGCATCTCCAGCCGTTCGTGCGCGGTTTGCGTCATGTGGTGGTCGCACTTTGGGCAGACGCGGAAATTCTGCACGAGATCGAGGTTGTGAATCATCTCCGCGCAACTCGGGCATTTCTGCCAGAGCCCCTCGGGGAATTCGCGCTTCTTGTCGGAGTGAAAGGATGGTTTGGAGAAAATACCCATGAGTCAGGAAGCTAGGATTTATCAGCCGCGGGCGACAGTCACCACGCGGACGGATGCCGCGCCGGCCGCGCGCAGGACGCGCGCGCATTCATCCACGGTCGAGCCCGTGGTGAAGATGTCATCGACTAAAACGAGGTGGCGGTTTTGCACGGCGGGAGTGTCGCGCACGCGGAAGGCATTGCGCAAGTTATCCATCCGCTCCTGCCGGTCGAGCCGCGTCTGCGTGGTGGTGTAGCGGATGCGCTCCAGCGCGCGCCGCACCGGCAGGCCGGCGCGCTTGCCGAGCAGTTCCGCGAGCACGTCGGCCTGGTTGAATTCGCGCTCGCGAAAGCGCGCGCTGTGCAGCGGCACGGGCACCAGCGCATCAATGGGCTGCGCGCGGATGCGCTCGTCGTCGAGCGTCTCCGCGAGCCAGTCGGTGAGCGGACGGCGGAGGTAAAAGTGCCGGTCGTAGTTGAAGCGATGCACGAACTCCCGCACCACGCCGCGGCTGAGATAGCGGGCTACCGCGCAGTCGAAATGCAGTGTGCGATCCGCGCAGTTCGCGCAGGTGAACTCGCTGCTGATGGCCCCGTCGAACGGCTCCGAACACCGCCGGCAAAACGGAGCCGCGATCTTTTTCGCCTGCCCCGCACACGCCGGGCAGACATGCACGCCGGCGTCCGTGTCCGCCCCGCAGTTCGCGCAGTGCGGCGGATAGAGCAGCGAGGCCAGCGCCTCACCCGCGCGCCGCAGTGTCGTGCCGATTTTCATAAGCGAGCCAGAGCCGCACCGCGCCCCACGCGAACAGCAGCACGGCCACGGGGACGAGGCCGTTTTCAAAACGGTCGCCCACCCACGGCAGCCAGTCGGCGCGCTCCTTCGCTTTGACGGCGAATTTTGCCATGACCGAAAAGCTCATCTTCACCAGCACCACTCCGGCGTGCAGGCCGATGCTCATCCATAGCGCGCGGGTGCGCAGTGCTGCGTCGCCGCACAGCCAGCCGAGCGCAAAGAGCGTGGTGAAACCGGCGAGGAGCGTCATCGGCTCGGCGAATTGGTGGAACGTGTGCGGGATCAAATCGAAGCCCGAGAGCCAGCCGATGGACTGCGGATCGTAGCTTTCGTCGGGCTTGAGAAAATGGACGATGGCAAACAGCGCCGTGACTGAGACGAGCGCCGCCGCCGGGCGGAGCGAGCGGCGCAGCAGACCGAAAATGGCTCCGCGAAAAAGCGCCTCTTCGAGAAACGCGACGGTGACCGCGGAGAGCGCGATGACGGGGAGTTTGCTCCACGCAATTTCAGCGCGGATGCGGTAGAGCCCGAGTTGCGCATAGGTGAAGGCCATTGCCGCCACGGCCAGCCCGGCGATCACAAAACCCGCGAGCAAATGCTGCCGCCAGCGTGGGTCGGGCTCGATTCCGAGATCGCGCCAGCCGCCGATGCGCAGCGCGCGAATCGTGGGCCAAAGCAGCAGCAGCGCGGAGAGGAGCGCGGCACGATTGAAAAATTTCTGGAATTTGAATTCCGCGAGCGCCGGAAAAATCCCATGACCCGCGAGCCCTTGCGCGGCCCAGTAAAGCGGCGGCGCGAGCAGCGCGCCGAGGAGGATGACCGCGGCGAGGTAGCCGAATATTTTGGCGAGGTCTTTCAATGCCCGCGCATCTTTGCCAAAAGCTCCGGTCGCTCCACACCAAAACACGATGCGCAACACCCACGTTTGGAAAACCACCACCGCCGACGGCGAGAAGCGCGAAGTCCGCGCGGAAAAATTCGGCAAGCGCTGGCGCGTGCAGGCGAAGGTCAAGGGCGACGCGGCGTGGACCTACTACGACGACCCGCTCGTCGAGGATCTGATCGAGCTGCGCGACGTGCTCTTCCGAAAATACCAGCGCAAGCATCTCTCCTACGAAGACCTCGCGGCGGTGGAAAAGATGATCACGGATCGCGGCGGATCGTGGGAGCAAACCCAGACATGAGCGCGCCCCGGCAGTTTTTGAAACAAGTCCGCTGGATAGAAGCGGTCGTTGTTCTATTCACCTATCTTTGCTGCTCCCAGATTTCGCGTGCCGGCTCCGATATGGTGATACCTGCATATGACAAACTCACGCCGCTGGCGCGGGAGGAAGCGGAGCGATTCGACAAAAACATCGCTGACGTGCGGAAGTACATGGCGCAGCCGGGGCGTACACCGAATGAAATCGCAGAGTATAAGGCACTGCTCGGGTCGTTGAATGAGAAACGCCCTGAAGCCATAATCCACGTTCAGAAATTCACGTCCGAGCCGGACAAGACCAAGGGGCTCTCATCGGTCTGTCCCGTGCATCACAAGGAAATGTCGGCGCAGCGCGTTCCGATTGTTAGCTCCGTAATGGTTGAGCGCTCGTGGGGGCCGCCATCCCGGCTGAAATCGTCCCAGTTCCCATTTACTGACGAATTCATCGGCGGTGCATGTTTCGGCTATTCGCAGTTCGGAAAAGTCTTCGTGTGTCGCGATTGCCAATTGGCGAAGAAGGCGTGGCAAGATGCGCACCCGATGCCAAAGTGACTAGGATTTCCAAATCGGTAGGTATTGCTGCTGCCGACAAGGCGCACGCGTGGCACCCATTCACGCAGCATCAGGACTGGTGCGCGCCGGAGCATGAGCCGCTGGTGCTGGTCGAGGGCGAGGGCGCGATCCTGCGCGACAGCGAGGGGCGCGAATACCTCGACGGCAATTCCTCGATCTGGACCAATCTCCACGGCCACCGGCATCCGCGCATCGACGCGGCGCTCCGCGCGCAGCTCGGCCGCGTGGCGCACACGTCGTTCCTCGGTTTCACGCATCCGCCCGCCGCGCAGCTCGCGCGGGAGCTGGTCGCGCTGTGGCCGGCGGATTCGCTGACGCGCGTTTTCTTTTCCGACGACGGCTCCACGGCCATCGAGGTCGCGTTGAAAATGGCGGCGCAATTCTGGCAGCA
>JANXSB010000149.1 GCA_025352865.1 Chthoniobacter sp.
GGCCACCCTCGGGATCTCCTACAAGGACGTCGCCGACCAGATCGAGCCGGTGTTTGACGCCATCCAGAAAACGACCCGGTATTCGGATGAGGATGCCCGGGAAGCGTTCACCCGCCTGACGACCAAAACCGGCGACTACAATCAGTCCCTCAAGGACCTGACCACGGTCGCGGACGTGGCTTCGTTCAAGCAAATCAGTATGTCCGAGGCCGCCGACCTGGTGGCGAAAGCGCACTTCGGGGGCGCCAAACTCGCCAAAGAATTCAACATTCAGATCGAAAAAGGCGAGGATTTCGTCGGGAAACTCGGGGCCAAGCTCACCGGGTTCGCGCTGCAGGACTCCAAGACGTTTGAAGGGGCGATGGCGCGGACGAAGAACCTGTGGGAGGAGAATCTGGAGCGGGTCGGCCTCGCCATCATCAAGAACAAGGACGTCGGCGACAGCATCGGCCAGCTGGGGGACGGGCTGGTCAAACTGGCGGACTGGATCAGTAAGAACTCGGACGAAATCTCGACCTACGTCACGGGCGCGGTCGAGTTCGGCAAGGCGATCGGGTCGGTGCTCGTCGGCGTCATGTCGTTTGTCACTGGGTTCGGTCGCGCCATGGCGGGAGTCTGGATCAGCATCGAAGATGGACTGAGTTGGTTGAACCTCAAGTTCCAGGAGGGGTTCGGCGCGATCGGCGCGACCATTGGTGGTTGGCTGGTCGGCGCCAAGGACGTGCTCCGGAAGTTCGGTATCGACCTCGGGGCGGGCGTGGCCGACGCGATGGTGAAAAATGGGAGGCAGATGGTGAACCAGGCCAAGGCGGACCTCGCCTTGCTGGCGACCGAGCATAAAATCGGCATGGACAAGCTGACCGCCACGGTCAAGAAGGGCGAGGACGACAAGACCGCCGTCACCAAGGACGGCCGGAAGAAGCGGGGTCTGGAATACGGCATCGAAAAGGCCGATCACACGGACCTCGCGAACGCCCAGGTTAAAAACGACAAGACAATTGCCGACGCCCATGATGCCCTGAGTAAGATCACGGCCGCCCTGCGGTCAGAGGACGCTTCGCTGATCGACAACGCTCGCAAGGGTCTGGACAAGCTGCGCGAGGAGATGATTCTGGCCGGCGGGGCCGTCGCCGGCGTTGACGGGCTTCTCGGGCCGCTCTACGCCAAGCTCAAAGCGCTCGAGGACCGGAAACCCGCGGCCCCGCTCCTGGACGCCAAGCAGGCCGCCAAAGACCTCAAGACCGAGATCGAGAACAGCATCCAGCCATCGGATGCGCTCGATCGGAAGCTACAAAACGTTGCCGACAACACGAAGGACGTCCTCGGCAATTTTCAGGACATTCCGTTCTCAGCCTCGGCGCAGGAGGTGGGGAAAATTGCCACGTCGGCTCTCGACGCCGCGACCCAGTTCGGCCTCATTAGCGGGAGCGCCCACGACGCCCTCGGCTCCGTCCTGGCGATGGCGCAGTCCTTGGGCAACCTCAAGCTCACGGCCAACGGCAATCTCGACATCGGATCTCTTGTCTCGAACCTCCCCGGGATCGTGGGCGCCTTGGGTGGATTCATCGGGTCCATCATCAATAGCGGGGACGAAAGCCGGCGTATCCTGCGCGAGAACACGGCCGCGGTGCGGGCCTTGACGGAGGTTGATGGCGACCTCGTGGACGCGAAGTCCTCGGGGAAGACAATCTCGAAGCTCGCGGGACTGACGATCCCGTCATTATCGGTGGCCGGGATCGGGGTCAGTAACCCTCACCCTGGTTCTGAAGAAGTGGCGGGGTGGGCGCGATCGCAAGGACTCACGCTCTCGCAACTGGACCAGGCCGCGAAAGATCTCGGGATCACCATCAAGAACAATGACGGCAATTACCTCCGCGCCGGTCTGGGTAAGCTGTTCGGCGCCGCGAAAGCCGTCGATACGGCCGCCAAACCCGATTTCGACAGCAAGAGCAAAAACATCTCCGAGCAGATCGGCGCCGGGATTCTGACCAGTGGGGACGAGTTCGGGGCCTTAGTCAACGCCACGGGCGGCGGGAACGCCATCACCGGCTCGCTTTCGGATCTCGACAGCTCGTCCCCGATCTTCCGGGCGACCGCCACGTCCCGCTTGCAGCAGCTATTTAAAGACCTGACGTCGGGCAAGATCAAGCCGGCGCAGTTTGGCGGTCTCAGCCGGTCGCAGTTCCACGACCTGCTATTGCGTTTGCTGACCATCCTGAATAGCGGCCAAAACATCACGGGCCTCGACTTCTCGATCCCCACGAACGACCAGCCCGGCGGCGGCACGGGCGGCATCGTCCCCGATGTGCCCAATGACGGCGGCCTCAGTACCCCGGTCATTGCGCCGTCGCTCGACATTTCGCTCGGGACCAATCTCGACAAGGTGCTAGGGACGGGATCACCGGCGGTCGATCTCTTGGCGCAAATCCAAGCGAATACCGGCACCCTCGTCTCCGCCTTCGGCGGCGCGGGCTCGCCCACGGCCGCTCCGCCGATCACCATCGACGCCAGTATCGACCTGGTCGTGAGCGGCGGCACGGTGGATGCCGCCACCCTCGCCACCATGCAGGCCAGTCTGCAAACCGCGCAGGATCGCCAGATCAAGGCGATCGAGCAGGCATTGGCCCGGAACTACGACCTCTACCGCGCCGGCGCGGGCAACGCCACCCGGGCGGCCGCCTAATGGCCTGGTCCATCGTGGTGAACGGCCAAGACCTCAACGGGCTGGGGTTCTACCTCAAGGACGTGGACGGGGTACATGATGCCGTCGATCGGTCCTGGCAGATGACCACGCTCCGGGGCCGGGCGGGCGCGGTGATCCAAGCCCCGGTCCGCGAGTCGGGCCGGGTCCTCAAGTTCTCGGGGACGCTGACCTCGACCGCCAAGACGGTCGCCGGATTGGCGACCAACGCCGACACGATTCGCGATCTCCTGCGGTCGGGGCTGGTGCGGCTGGTGCGGACGGACGGGGCCAGTAACGTCAAGTTCATCGAGGGCTATGCCACCACCGTCACCCTCAAAAACATCGGCCATCCGATCAACCAGACGGACGACACGCTGTCGTTCACGATCCAGTGCCGCGATGCCTACTATCGGGACCAAGAGCCCACGATCCGCCATGCCGCCGTCGCCGCCACCCGGTATACCCTGCCCCATGGCACCGCGCCGAGCTCGCCGATCGTGCGGATCATGGGCGCCGCGACCAACCCGGTCCTGACCTATCGCGATGCCGGCGGGACGGCGCAGCGCACCATGACGTTCACGGTCACGCTGGCCGCGACCAACGACTGGCTCGATATCGATATGCGGGCGGGGAAAATCACCAAGTGGGCGTCGGGGGTCTCGAGCAACGGGCGGGCGCTGCTGACCAGCGGCAATCCGGTCTGGGCGATCGACCCGCAAGACGGCGATTACGTCACGACGCAGTACCCCACGATCGAGGTGTCCGCGGGCACCGCCATGATCCTCTGGCATAAGCAATGGCTTTGACATGACGCTCCCCCTGATCGGTTTCCGACGCACGACGGAACGGGCTGTCCGCCATCCCCTGGTGTGGATGGCTCGGGAATTGTCGCTGGACGCCCAGTCGGGGCAGGCGGGGACCTTCACCCGGGCCGCGACCAAGACGAGCACGGATAGCTTTGCGACGAGTGGCACCAGCAACTACGCGCAACCGGCGTGGTCGGGAGCGTCGACGCTGGCCTCGCTGGACATGGGGGCGACCGATGTGTTGAAATGGGTGTCGCCGTTCGCTGTGCAGGCCTGCGCGGGGATGATCCAGTTCTATGAGAACGGGTCGCTCGCGGGCAGCAAGGCGATCTTTGCGATCACCAACGATACGCCGGTGGCGCCGCTCCTCCTCGTCTATTCGAGCGGCACCCAATATCAGATCCAGCACAATAACGCCATTTCGACCGTCACCAGCACGCTCAGTGGGACGGCGCCGACCAGTGGGCAGTTGGTGCAGTTACGCTGGTCGCTGCTCTCGACCGGCGTGGTGCAGATTCGCCAGTCCATCAACGGCGCGGCCGAGACCCTCGCGTCGGCGTCGGGCACCCTGACGCTTGGCGCGGCCTGGGCATCCCCCACGGCGTTTTATCTCAATAGCGAAGGCGCGAGCACGATTGTCGGCACCTCGCGGTTCGTGGGCTGCGCCGTCATGCAGGGTGCCCCGACGCAGGCGCAGTTGCAGCAGGTGTTGGCATGAGTGCGCCACTGGAACGGATCGAGGTCTGGTCGGACCTGGCCTGCAACAGCGGGGTGGCCAAGGCCGATCTGCCCATCATCGACGCCACGGCCTGCACCGTCGTCGAAGAGATCATCAACAGCCTGGTGCAGCGCCGGCTGACCGTCACC
>JANXSB010000194.1 GCA_025352865.1 Chthoniobacter sp.
TCAAGGCATTCACCGCCGTGGAGATCCGGCACCTCTCGGATCGTGTCTTCAAAAAGTCCGTGCGCGAAACTTTGGAGCTGCTCCGCGAGGCCGGTCTGTGCGCGATCACCGGCGGAGGCGCGGAGATTTTCGACCAATCCATCCGCGACCAAATCTGCCGCGGGAAGGAGAGCGCGGAGGAGTGGTGGGAGGTGCATCGGACATGGCACGAGATGGGCATGCGGAGCACTGCGACGATGCTCTACGGGCACATCGAAACCATCGCGCAGCGCGTGGATCATCTGCGCCGCCTGCGGACATGGCAGGACGAAACCGGCGGCTTCACCGGCTTCATTCCGTTCGCCTTCGAGGCCGAGGGTGCGCGGCCCGGCGTGCTGAAAAACATCCGCCACGTCACCGCCTTTGAGGAACTCAAGAACCTCGCCGTGGCCCGCATTTATCTCGATAACTTCGACCACATCACCGCCTATTGGGTGAGCCTCGGCCTGCCCCTCGCGCAGCAGGCGCTGAACTACGGCGTGGACGATCTCCACGGCACCATCATGGAGGAGAAAATCTTCCACATGGCCGGCGCGACCACCCCGCAGCAGCAGAGCTGCGCCGCGCTGGAGAAAGCGATTCGCGAAGCCGGCCGCGAGCCGATGCAGCGCGATACGTGGTACCGCCGCATCGCTCCCACCTGGCACCGCGCCGCGCCGGAACTCGCCGTCGCGTGATCCGCTACCCAGCGCTCCGCGCGCTTCGCGTCGGCTGCGTCCAGTATCTCAACGCCCGCCCGCTCATCCACGGCTACGACGGCCCGGTCGTTTTCGATCATCCCTCCGGCCTCGCCCGCGACCTCGCGCAGGGCGCGCTCGACGTGGCGCTCGTGCCGATTTTTGAAGCCCTGAACCACCCGCGCTATCTGCTCGCCGACGGCGTCGCCATCGCCAGCGACGGGCCCGTCTTCAGCGTCTTCCTCGCGCACCGCGGCCCGCTTGCGGAGGTCCGCACCATCGCGCTCGATCCCGCCTCGCTCACGTCCATCCACCTGCTGCAAGTCCTGCTCGCCGAATACCACGGCCTCCGCCCGCAACTGCTGGAGCTGCCGGCCTTCCCAGCCGATGCCGACGCGGTGCTGCTCATCGGAAACCAGGCCATCGACTTCCGCGAACGCGACGCCGGCGCGCACCAACTTCTCGACCTTGGCGAGGAGTGGACGCACCGCACCGGCCTGCCCTTTGTCTATGCGCCCTGGCTGCTTCGCGCCGATCTGCCAAACGCGTCCGCCGTCGCCGACGAACTCCGCGCACTGAAACGCGACGGCACCTCACGCATCTCCGAGATCGTCCGCGCCGATGCGCACAACCCCGCGCTCAGCGAGCGCTATCTCACTCAGCACATCCGCTTCGACCTCGGCTCGCGCGAAAAGGAGGGCATCGAAAAATTCCGCGCGCTGCTTGTGAAGCACGGCTTCATTCCCGCGTCCGACGAGCCGTTGCGCTACGTGTAGCACTCCCGGAAAAACCGCCGGCATCCCAAGGCTTTCACAAAACGGGAGTTTGCTGACGGCGGCAATGGAGCAAGCCGCGCGCGGGAGCTGCGGGGCAGTTACTTAACCGCCGCGCGCGCTTGCGCGATGCGCTTCAAAAGCCCGGCGTTGCCGACGGCCAGGCGCTCGGCTTCGTCCAGCGATGCGGGCGTGTTTTCTTTGATCCGGTTCTCGATGTATTCCGGGACAGTGATTTTGGAAAACGGCGAGATGGTACGCGTGGAGCGATCGGCGAGAAACCAACGGCCCCAAATCGTCCAGTCGTCATCGGCCGGGGTGTTGCTCAACTGTGCGCGGATTTCTTCGAGCACCCGGCCCGGGTCCGCGCTCAGTGGCTCGAACACGCCACGATAGTTCAAGTGCTGGCCGGCCACTGCTTCCGCCAGCCGCGGCAACCATTCGGGCACGGGTTTACCCATCGGGGAGATGTCCCAAACCCGCGCGGCGTTATCATACGACGCGGTCACAATTGATTTCCCGTCCGGGCTGAATTGCGCTGACCGAACCCCGTCATGATGCTGCAATGGGGCGGTCAGCGGTTTGCCGCTCTGTGCATCCCAAACCCACGCCGTGCCCAACCCCTCGTCTGCCGACGCAGTCACAATCCGTTTCCCATCTGGGCTGAATTGGGCCGAATTAACTTCGCCAGCATGTTCCATCGGCTCGGTCAGCGGCTGGCCACTCTGCGCATCCCAAACGCGCGCGGTTCCGTCCTCCGACGCGGTCACAATCCGTTTTCCGTCCAAGCTGAACTGCGCAGACGAAACCTTGCCTTCATACTCGAACAACAGCGCCGTGAGCAGCTTGCCGCTCTGTGTATCCCAAACGCGCGCCACCCCGAACTGCCCCACTCCCGACGCGGTCACAATTCGTTTCCCATCCGGGCTGAACTGCACAGACGAAACCCCGGCATCATGCTTCAATGGCTCGGTCAGCGGCTGGCCGCTTTGCGCATCCCAAATCCGCGCAGTGGTGTCCACCGACGCGGTTGCAATCCATTTCCCGTCCGGGCTGAACTGCGCAGACTTAACCAAGCCATCGTGCTTCAACGGCCCGGTCAGCGGCTTGCCACTCTGCGCATTCCAAATCCGCGCGGTGTTGTCAAACGACGCGGTCGCAATCCATTTCCCGTCCGGGCTAAACTGCGCCGAATTAACCGTACCATCATGCTTCAACGGCCCGGTCAGCGG
>JANXSB010000220.1 GCA_025352865.1 Chthoniobacter sp.
GCCCGCCGAGCAAGGGTGCAAGGGCGCTCGCGGCCCGCGAGCCGCCGCCGGGATAGCCGCGCTCCACCGAACCGGAGAACCGCGCGAAGAGCTGCCCCGCGACTTGGAAAAAGTACACGGCGTGCAGCGCCCCGAGAACGACGGCGTGCAGGACGAGCGCCCGCCGGTCGCTCCACAGCGCCGCGCGATGCCGCCAGAAAAGCCAGGCGAATATCGGCGCGGCGAGCGCGAGCGCTTGCGGGTGAATGAGCGGCAGCACGGCGCTCGCGCCCATGCACACGCGCAGCGAGCGCAGGCGCTGCGTTTTGAGAAAATCGGCGAACGCGGCGAAGGCGAGCGCGCCGATGGGCATGGTGAAACTCGCGTCCCACAAAATGCGCTGGTAGGCGACGACATGCGGCGAGATGAGCACCGCAGCGGCAAACCACGCGGGCAACGCGAGGGTGCGGGCGAGCCAGAGCAGCGCCCCGCTGGTCACACCCGCGCAGAGCAGCCCGCGCAGGATGACGAGCGTGGCGGGCTCGTGTGTGAGCAGGAGCAGCAGTTGGTAGATTTGCGCGGGCAGCGGGCCGTAGCGGATGCCGAAATTTCCGTAGAGCCCGCCGTCGGCGAGCTGGCCGTTGTGGTTCGCGTGCCAGGCGGCGGCGAGGATGCGCGACTCGTCGATCAGCCACGAGACATCGCCCGGCCAGAGCACCACGGGGATGAGCACGAGAAGCACCAGCGCGAGGGCGCGCAGATTTCGCAGGCGCGAAAATGCGGGCGGGCTTTCCATGCGGCGCAGCTTCCCCGGCGAGCGCCTACAGCTCGAAGAACGAGGAGAGCTTTTTCAAAAAGCCGGCGGTGTATTCCTTCTGCTTCGTGACGATTTGCGCCTGCTCGGTGGTGGTGGCGAGGACGCCTTCGGTTTCCATCCGGCGCTCGGCGAGGAGTTCGCCGAGCTTCTGCACGAGCGTTTCATTTTCCTGCAAAAGCTCGGCCATCACCGGCTTGGCGATCTCCCACATTTCGCAGTCCGTCCGCGCGATGACCGTGGCGCTGCGCGGCTCGCCGGTAAGGAGCGACATCTCGCCGCAATAGTCGCCGGTGTGCAGCGCGGCGACGCGCGTGTTCTGCCCGCCGACATCGACGAACACGTCGGCCTCGCCGCCAAGCAGGATGAACATGGACTCGCCCGCCGCGCCCTGCTGGATGACTTTTTCCCCGCGGCCGAAGCGGAGCAGGCGTGCATCGGCGAGGAGCCTGTCCACCTGAGCTTCGTCGAGGAGATGGAGAAAGGCCTGCTTGCGAACGGTCGAGCGCGCGTCGGCGAGCGTGTCCTGGCGGCGGGATTTCGGGCGCTCGATGTGGAGCGTGCGGATGGGAAACGGGATGCGGATGCCGTTGCGCTGCGCCGCGTACCAGACATTGGTGCGGATGCCATCGACGATGTCGTTAAAGCGCGATTCGTCCTCGATGTAGAACTTGATTTCGTAAATGACCGCGGACTCACCGAAGTCTTTCAGGAAGACGCGCGGCGGCGGAGTCGCGAGCACCCATTTCACCTGCGCTGTCGAACGCGCAAACACATCCTTGATGAAGTTCGGCGGCACATCGTAGTCAAAGCCCACGGTCATGCGCAGCGCGTGCGAGCGCGTGGGGTAGGTGAGATTCGTGATGGTGGCGCCGACGATCTGCTTGTTCGGAATATCGAGGTAAATGTCGTCATTCGTCCGCAGGCGCGTGGAGCGCCAGTTCACCTCCATGACCTCGGCGTGCTGCCCGTCCACCTTCAGCCAGTCGCCGGTTTTGAAAGGCTTGCCGAGTTCGAGGGCGACGCCGGCGATGATGTTGCCGAGCAAATCCTGCATCGCAAAGCCGACGATGCCGACGACGACGGTCGAGCCGAAGACGACGCCCTCGATCGAGTGCCCATAGACGCCGCCAAAGACCACGAGCACGGCGGCGATGACGATGAAAAGCCCCGAAATCTGGCTGAGAAATTTCGGCGCTTTTTCCTGCTGATGCTTCTCAAACCACAGCTCCCAGAACCACCGGCGAAGCAGGGCGATGACGACGAACGCGCCGAGCAAAACGCACGCGGCACGGGTGGCATTCATCGCGCTGAGATGCGCGAGAAAGTTTTCGTCGCCGGCCTTCGCAGCGGCGTCCGCTTTCGACGCGCGCAAGACCGCGCCGTACAGAATCTCGAACGGCAGCCAGATAGAAAAGACGATGCTGAAAAGCTGATAGGCGGGCCCGAACTGGACGCCAGCGCGCCTTTTCAAGTAGCGCCCGAGCGCGAGCATGCCGCCGAAAAGCAAAGGCACCGCCGTGGCTTCGACGATGAAGGCGCTGGTATCGGGGAGTCCGGCAGACATGAGCGCGGAGTGTAGGAGGGAAAGGGGGACGATCAATCGCAAAGCCCGCCCTTCCGCTGGGAGCGATCATCGGAGGAGTATCTCGCCGATGTGGCGCGAACGATCCGTGGCCGGCAAGGGTGGGAGGTCGAGGAGACTGCGTTCATCAGCTTCTTCTCCTTCGCGAAGATGCGGATGGTATATCGATCTCGACCCGGCCTGCTGGCCCGAGGGATGCGGACTGCTACAAAATACGCTCGTCCAACAGATCCTCGAAGGCAGTCTCACGGAAACAGAAGAGGCCGGCTACGCGCCGCCGCGGCGAAGTTTTTCAAAAGGTCACACCGGTTGGCGGACGTCCGTGGCGGCGTCAGCCCTTGCGGCGGCGCACTCCGACGAGAGCGGTCAATCCGCCGAGCAGCAACGTCATTGCACCGGGTTCGGGCACAGCCGCGCCAAAGGCAAGGGGGGAACCAGGGGCGATACCATCGAAGTCCGACACGATGGTGAGTCCATTGAGAATCCCCGTCCCGCCGGCGCTGAAAATACCGTTGATGGTGCCCCCTGTGACCGGCACGTCGCCATAGAAAAACACGTTGGGAATGCCATTGACGGTCCCGAGCGGAGTGCCCGTCACTCCACCCAAAGTGGTTCCTGCGCCGGTCCCTCCACCGCCGCTGAGTTCGAGGAAAAGGTAAATGTCCGCGAATGGG
>JANXSB010000306.1 GCA_025352865.1 Chthoniobacter sp.
CATTTGGCGAAGCTGCTGGCTTGATCCCCGGATCAACCCGCACTGCGGAACCAGCCGAGCCGCGCGGGCGCGAGGTTGATGTTGATCTGCTTAGTCTCGAGATAGGCATCCAGGCCGAAGGTGCCCAGTTCGCGACCGATGCCGCTCTGCTTGTAACCGCCCCACGGCGCTTCGTTGAAAGTGGGGTGATACGTGTTCAGCCAGGTGATGCCCGCGCGGAGTTTTTTCAACACGCGCAGACCCTTGCCGGAGTCGCTGGTGAAAACGCCGGCGGCGAGTCCGTAGATGGTGTCATTGGCGAGGCTCACCGCCTCCTCTTCGCTCGCGAAAAGTTGCACCGCGAGCACCGGGCCGAAGATTTCCTCGCGGACGATTTTCATCTCCGGCTGCGTTTTCACGAAGATGGTCGGGGCGATGAAATTCCCAGCGGCAAGCGCGCCGTCAGTCAGGCGGTGGCCGCCGCAGATCGTCTCCGCGCCTTCGCTGCGACCGGCCTCGATGTAGCCGAGCACTTTCTCCATGTGCGCGGGGGTGATGAGCGGACCCATCTCGGTTTTCGGATCGAGGCCGTCGCCAACCACGATCCCCGCGCTCGCCTCGGCGAGACGTGCGAGAAATTTGTCCGCAATCTTTTTGTCCAGAATCAGCCGCGAGCCCGCGCTGCACACCTCGCCCTGTCCGGCGAAAATCGCGAACATCGCGTATTCGAGCGCGACCTCGAAATCCGCATCCGCGAAGACGATGCACGGCGATTTGCCGCCGAGTTCGAGCGTCACCTTTTTGATGTTGCCCGTCGCCGCCGTCATGATCTTCCGGCCCGTCGCGGTGCCGCCGGTGAAGGCAATCTTGTCCACATCCATGCTCGCCGCGAGCGCGTACCCCGCAGTCGAACCGGAGCCAAGGACGAGCTGCGCCGCGCCGGGCGGAAAGCCCGCCTCGGCGATGAGTTTGAAAAGCTCGATGGCCGTAAGCGGTGTCGTCTCCGCGGGCTTGAGGATGCAGCAGTTCCCCGCCGCCAAGCCGGGCGCGAGTTTCCACGCGGCCATGAGCAGCGGGTAATTCCACGGGATGATCTGCCCGCACACGCCGACCGGCTCGCGCACAACCATCGCCTGAATGACGGGATCGCTGACCTCGTAGGTCTGGCCCAGCGGCTTCGTGACGAGCCCCGCGTAATAGCGGAAGCACCCCGTGGCATCGGCCACGTCGAACTTCGCCTCCCGCAGCGGCTTCCCGCTATTGCGTGTCTCGATTTTCGCGAGTGCGTCGGCGTTTTTCTCGATGAGGTCGGCGAGTTTGAAAAGATACCCCGCCCGCTCCGGCGCGCGCATCTGCGGCCACGGCCCTTCGTCGAAAGCGCGCCGCGCATGCGCGATGGCAAACTCCGTTTCGAGTTCGCCGCCATCGGTCACGACCGCGAGCATCTGGTTGTTCGACGGATTAAAAATCTCGCGCGTCGCGCCGTCGCCGGCCTCGATCCATTCGCCGTTGAGAAACATCGGGAGCGTTTTCATAGGAATGCCTTTCGCGGAAAATGTCGGCCCACGGGCCAAGGAAGCAACCTGACAGCCGGAGTTATTCCCGCTATCGCTCCCGCCATGCGCCACCTGCTGCTTTCCCTCACCCTCTGCCTCGCCTTTGCCTCCGCGTCTGCCGATGACAAGGCCGACGCGGTCAATAAGCTCATCCCTTGGCTGCTCGATGAAAACGATGCGCTCAAAGGCATCCGCTTTGCCGATGTCATCGCCGCCACGTCGGGGAAAAAGGTCATCGCCATCGACGCGAAGGACAAAGACGACCAGCGCGTGCTCGCGCAAATCGGCACCGCGCTGGATGCCGTGCTCGCCGCCATGAACGCACCCGACAGCAAAACGCGCGGCGTGAAGCGGGTGAACGAAATGAGCAGCAAATTTGAGGACGCGATCCACGAAAAGCTCAACGCCGTGCCCGGCCTCGAATGCGCGGTGCCCACGACCACCACCGGCGCGCACCTCCGCTCCGGCTACCCCGACCTGCGGCTCGTGGACAAGGCGACGGGTCGCATTTTCTACCTCGATCCGAAACTTTTCGCGCAGGGCAGCAAGACCAGCGCGCTGCGGACTTTTTATTTCGAGCCGAAGCGCGCGACCAACAAGGTCAACGACGACGCGCACCATCTCATCATCGGCATCGAGCACGACCGCGACGCAGAGGGCGTGGTGCGTTTTACAAAGTGGGAACTCATCGACCTCGCGGGCTTCCGCGTGAAACTGAAGGCGGAATTTGAGGGCAGTAATGCGGACATGTACCGGCCGGAGGCCGTCGTCGGCGCGGGGCCAAAATAGGCGCGCTGCGCGCTCATCCCACACGCCATCATCCTGAGCGGAGCTTCGGCTTTGCGAAGCGCAGTCGAAGGATCTCTCACTATTTCTTCGGGGCGCAGGCGGCGGGTGAATGCAGCGACGCACTTCGCCCACCACCTTTCCCGCAGAAATAGTGAGAGGTCCTTCGACTCCGTTCAGGATGACAGAGTTTTTATACCGCCCCACGACCTTCCTGCTTCCGCTCGCGCGCGCCGCAGTAAAAGATGCCTCCCCTTTTCCATGACCCCCGAATCCCGCCTCCTCTCACTCCAACTCGAACTTCCCCCCGCGCCTAAACCCGTCGCCGTTTACAAGCCGCTCGTGGTCGCCGGGACGCTGGCCTACGTCTCCGGCCACGGCCCGTTGCGCGCGGACAAAACGCTCATCACCGGCGTCGTCGGGCGCGATCTCTCGCTCGATGCGGGGCACGCCGCGGCGCGGCAGGTCGGCCTCGCGATTCTGGCCACGCTGCGCGCGCAACTCGGCAGCCTCGACCGCGTGCGGCGCGTGGTGAAAGTGCTCGGCATGGTCAACAGCGCGGCGGATTTTTACGACCACCCGAAAGTCATCAACGGATGCAGCGAGCTCTTCGCGGAAATCTGGGGGCCGGACGACGGCGTGGCCGCGCGCAGCGCCGTGGGGATGGGGCCGCTGCCGGGCAATATCGCCGTCGAGATCGAGGCGATTTTTGAGCTGCACTGAGGTTT
>JANXSB010000314.1 GCA_025352865.1 Chthoniobacter sp.
CAAGTTCATCACCATCAGCGACGCCTTCACCACCGGCAGCTCGCTCATGCCGCAGAAAAAGAATCCCGATGTCGCCGAACTCACGCGCGGGAAAGCCGGTCGTGTCATCGGCAACCTCGTCGCGCTTTTGACCACGCTGAAAGGTCTCCCCATGACCTACAACCGCGACATGCAGGAGGACAAAGAGCCCGTCTTCGACAGCGTCGATACCATCAAAGCCGCGCTCGCCGTCTTCGCCGCCATGCTCCACGGCATCAGCGCCAACGCGCCCGCCTGCGCCGCCGCCGTCGCCGACCCCATGCTCCTCGCCACCGACCTCGCCGACTACCTCGTGAACCGCGGCATCCCCTTTCGCAAAGCGCACGAAGCCGTCGGTAAAGCCGTCGCCCTCTGCGCGCAGAAAAAATGCGAACTTCCGCAGCTCACCCTCGCCGACTACCAATCCCTCTCACCCGCCTTCACCGCCGGTGTTTTTGAAATCCTGACCGTCGAGAAATCCATGAGCGCCCGCCAGGCCACCGGCGCACCCAGCCCGCAAAACGTCGCCGCCCAGCTCACCCGCTGGCAGGCGGTGCTGGCTTAGAAACACATCGGGCGATGGCGCGAGATGCATGACACGCTTTAAGGCTCTAAAGCCGAGATGACATCGGACATAAAGCTCTCCGAGTTATCTTGTCTTTGCCGTCGTGAGTTATTCGTTCGGAGGCGCCTGCCATCGGACTTGCGCTGCGCTTCAGGCAAACGTATCCTGCACTCGCAATCCGTCATTTGCCGCGGTTGCCCACATTATGCCAAACGCCATGGTCATCGGCCTGGGGGGAGTCGGCTCCGTCATCGGGCGGAAGCTGCACGATTACGAGTGCTTCGATAAGATCGTCCTGGCCGACATCGATCCCACCTATGCGCATGTGCTGCACAATACGACCAAGCGCAGCCGCTTTGAGGTCATCAGCCTCAATGCGATGGAAACCGCGAAGGTCGCGGCGGCGATGACCCAGCATAAGATCGCCGTCACGCTGAATGCCTGCAATTGTTACACGAATTACTCGATCCTCGATGCCTGCCTGAAGGCCGGCTCTCATTACATCGACATGGCGGCGGACATCTACTCCGCGCCGGGTGTAAAGAAACCTGGCAAGAACTCCTTTGAGCATGAGATCGAGACCTATCACTCGCGGTATCTCGAAAAGGACCTTGCCGGCCTCCTCTGCCTTGGCTGCGATCCCGGTGCGGTGAACATATTCGCCCGCTGGGCCATGGATCGGCTCGACACGGCCACGAGCATCCGCGTCCTCGATGCCGATAATGCGGAAGTCAAAGGTTACCGCTTTGCCGTGCTCTTTTCGCCTGAGACACTTTTCGAGGAACTCAATGCCGTGCCTTACTACGTCAAGGATGGCAAGGTCACAGCCGGCCGTCCGCTCGAAACGGAGATCGAATGGTTTCGCTTTCCCGAGCCGATCGGCTTGCAGCAGTGCTATGCCGTGGCTCACGAGGAAGGTGTGAGTCTCGGCATCTATCCGCCCTTTGTGGAAAAGGGGGTGAAGTATTCCGTCTTTAAGTATTCCATTTCGGATAAGGTCTATCATGTCGCCAAGTCCATCGACCTGCTGAATCTCGACACTTGGAAAAAGGTCAAGGTGGATGGAGTGGAAGTAACACCCATCCGCGTGGCCACAGCCAATCTCCCCAAACCCGCGCAACTCGGTGCGACGGTGGATGGCTACTCGTGTGTGGGAACGGAAGTGCGCGGCACCAAGGAGCGGAAGCGCGTGGAGTATTTCATCTACACCATGGACAGCCACCGCGATGCCTATGAAAAATGGGGCTACTCGCTGACCGTCGTTCAGACGGGCATCCCTCCGGCGCTGGCCGCGAAACTGCTCGTCACGGGCAAGCTCAAAGAGCGTGGCGTGATGATGCCCGAGGCGCTAGATCCCGAGGCTTTCATGGAAAATTTCTCCCGCGAGGGTCTGGAGATTTACGTCGAAAAGCGCGAGGTCGAGCGGATGTAGGCCCGCGCCCGTAATCACCGGTTGCAAAGCGGACCTGGCGCGCTACCTTGCGCCCTCCCAAAAAAGGGGGCGTACTGGTTTCGACTGTTGGTTCGAGACACAGGCCGCATGTCGTGGAAGCCTGGTTGGCCACGTTAAACTCCCGGGCAAACCGATAAACGCGAAAGCTAATATCACTGAAGTGGACTTCT